>NZ_DVDW01000042.1:0-46153 GCF_015296045.1 Thermosynechococcus sp. M3746_W2019_013
ACGTCACGGGGCTGACGGTGAAAGATTTTGAACTCCTCGTCAGCCTCGGCGTCTTTAACAGCGCGCTGATGAACGATGCGGTGTACAAGTTCAAGCGCTATGAAGATCCAAGCCTGGTTTATACGGGTATTAACCGTCACGAAGGGGAAGATATTGGGCTGTACGATACCGTTTTGCGCCGCTCCGATGACTGGCTAAATCAATCTTTAGCCTAGGAAAAGGTGGCAATAGAGGCCTCTGTGGGCAGTGGTAGCCGAAAGAGATGACAGGCGTTGAGAGTTGTCTGCCGTTCTAGTTCCGCAAGGTCACATTGTCGCAGGCGGGCTACGGCTTCGGCCACAAAGCGCACATAGCTGGGTTCGTTCCGCTTTTCACCCCGCTTGGGCACAGGGGCCAAAAAAGGACAATCGGTTTCAATGAGCAGGCGATCGCTGGGAACTATCTGCGCTGAGGCGTGAATTTGTTTAGCGTTCTTAAAGGTGACCGTGCCGCTAAAGCTAATAAAAAGACCCAGATTGAGAAACCATTCAGTTTCTTCGGGAGTTCCGCCCCAACAGTGCATGACCCCTCGAACCGGACCGCGATCGCGCACAAATTGCTGCAGCAGATCCCGGGCCGCCGCCGCTGCTTCGCGACAGTGGATGATCACGGGTAAATCCAATGCCTGGGCGACCTCCAACTGTGCCCAAAAGGCGGCCTCCTGTTGCTCGCGGTTCGTGGCTTTGTAAAAGTCTAGGCCGGTTTCGCCAATGGCCACCACCTTGGGTTCATTGCTGGCAAGGCTGGCAATTTTCTCCTTGAGTTCTGGCTGCCACTGCTGGGTATCCAAGGGATGGAGACCCACGGCCATAAACACTTCTGGAAACTGGGCACTCAGGCGCTGAATGGCTGGAAATTCCTGCGGTTCGACACAAGCATGCACCAAACGCACCACCCCCGCCGATCGCCAGCGCTCAGCTACTGCTTCCAGATCGGCCGCGTACTCTGGAAAATTCAGATGGACGTGGGTATCCACCAACATGGGGATTAGGCGGCAGGTTGCAGTGTTTTGTTGAGAATCCGTGTCAAGCGCGCCTTGCGACGGGCACCGGTATTGCGATGGAGAACGCCGCGCTTAACGGCTTTGTCAATTTTGCTAAAGGCTAAGTTCAGGCGTTGGTGGACTTCCGCCAGTTTTTCTGGGGTGGGGTCGGCGCTGTACTGACTAATGGCATTCAAGTAATTTTTAATCAAGGTACGCACTGCCGAGCGATAGGCCTTGTTGCGCAGACGGTTGCGCTCAGCAATTTGGGCACGTTTAGCGGCAGATTTAATGTTAGCCACAGCTCACCTGATGATCAATCACACGTTAAGAACAAATAACCATTATAACCGTTGACTGAGCGATCGCAAGATCTTGGCCGCTAGCATGGCGGCCCCAAAGCCATTGTCAATATTGACAACACCAATGCCGGGGGCACAGGAATTGAGCATTGTGAGCAGCGCCGCCAAACCAGCAAAGTTCGCGCCATAGCCAATACTGGTGGGCACCGCAATCACGGGCACTGAGACTAGCCCCGCCACCACACTGGGCAGTGCCCCCTCCATACCGGCAACAACAATTAGCACCGCCATCTGCTCAAGGCGATCGCGCACACTCAAGAGGCGATGAAGTCCCGCCACCCCCACATCCCAAAACCGCTCAACGCTAAACCCTGAGAGCTGCAACGTCACTGCCGCCTCCTCGGCCACGGGCAGATCCGCTGTACCGGCACAGACCAAACCCACCTGAAGCGGAAACTGCGGCGGCAAAATGGGGGCTGTACTGCAAATCTGTGCCTTTTCAAAATAGTGCAGTCCCCCAAGGCGCGATCGCACCGCCTCAAAAACCTCTGGGGAAATACGCGTGGCCATCACACAGGGATAGTGGGGACGCATCCGCTCCAGAATTTCAGCAATTTGCTGGGGGGTTTTCCCAGGCCCCCAAATGACCTCTGGAAAGCCCGTGCGCTGCTGCCGCTGGTGATCAAGGCGCGCGAAATCGCCAACGGGTTCGTAGGCAAGGTGTTGCAATTGGCGATAGGCCGTCTCTACAGTCAGTTCTCCTTGGGCAACTGCCGTCAAAATTTGCCGCAGTGAATCGGGCATTTAGCCTCCAATCCCCAGCCGACCAGCCAGCCCCGGTGCCATTGGAATGAGGGTAGCTGCCATCAAGAACAACAACAGCAGCCCCAAACCGGCACGGGTATCGTCCGGTTCTGTTATTTCATCGAGACTGGGCTGATCCACATCCCGCTGCAATAGCAGGATCACCAACGCCCAATACAGGGCCAAGGGGTTGACAATTGCCACCAAGCCCAAGACCACAAGGGTAATAATCGTCAGTCGTTTGGCGGTTTTCGTACCGTAAATAGCTTGAATAATCCGCCCGCCATCCAGTTGCCCTGCAGGCATCAAGTTCAAAGCAGTCATGATCAGCCCCAGCCAGCCCAGAATCACCAAGGGATGCACCATCACCACTTCGCTGTGCAATTGCTGCCCCAAAAAGAGCTTGGCGATCGTCCCCACTAAAATCGATCCTTGGAAAAAGAGGGTCGGCACCTCTAAACCCTGACCTGTGGGCGAGAGGACAAAGCCAATGCTCAACAGCAGCAGCGAAACACTACCGGCGGCGATCGCCCCCGCGGCCCCCATATCAAACAGTTGACTGCGATTGGCCAGGAAGGATTCAAGGCGGGTCATCGCACCAAAAGTCCCCAACTGCCACGCCGGCAAAAAGATCGGCGGCCCCAAGCGTGCCCGATAGCGTTTGGCCATTAACCAGTGGCCCACCTCCCGCACAGCCGCAATGCCAAAGAGGCCGAGGGCAAAGGGGAGCGATCGCTGAAAGAGGCCGGCAGTAGGATTCCCCAGTAGGCTAAAGCCCTGCAAAATGGCACTGGTCTCGAGACAGGTGCCCAGGGTGGCCACCGCCAACAGCACCGCCGCTAGCTTTTGGAGCTTGCCGGAGCGGATCGGCTCAGTGGTCATCGGCAAGATGACCACCATGGGCTTGCCCTCACTATTGGGCACCATAAAGAGGCGATAGCGATCGGGCAAGGCGGCCTGTAGTCGTTCGGTGAGTTGCTGATGCACCGCTTTAGCCTCACCCCGCAGATTCCCTGGACAGATCACGCCTCCCTTGTAGGGAATGTAATCGGTGGCAAAGTAGGTATCAACACTAAAGATGCTTTGAATGGCTTGCAAATCCTCAGGGGGAAGGCTAGGTTTCTCGGTAGGCGGCGCGGCGGTTGTCTGTTCTGTGGTGGCTTGCTCCAGTTCAGAACGCCCAGAAGCAGCCAAGGGGAGTTCTGCGGTGACTGCCAGCGATCGCAACCACCGCCCCAGGGCAATATAGGCCACAATCGAAAACACCAGCCCAAAGAGGACGGCGGCAAAGTTAATCACAATCCCAAAGCTGAGGCTGCCGAAAACCACCAGCCAAGGAAGCATCAGGACAAGGGTTTGCAGCCATGCCACTATCCCCATCTTGCCATAGGGCAGGTTGCGGTAGAGTCCCCAGGCCAATAGGGCGATCGCTCCCGCCAATAAGCCTACCGTAACTATCATGGATTACCTCCCGTATCTGTAAAGGTTAGCGCGTGGCCATCGCTGTCAGTTGGGTTAGCACTTGACTGGCCCGCTCCGTAAATTGCTGCATACCATTGGCATCAAAGGCCCGCTGGGACATCAAGGCCAAATCGTAGATATACTGACACAGCTTTTCGACCAATGTACCCGTTTCTGAGGTGCCGCTGGTTTGAATAATCGTTCCTTGGTTAAGGCTGAGGAGATTTTGCACCAAGGGATGGGCGGTGTTGACAACTAAGATATGCTCCTCCGGCAACTGCGCATTAGCTTGCTGCTGCATCATTGCCATCATCTCCTGCATCCGCCGACTGGCTTCAGGGAGTAGGATCATCGCCGGCGGGGCATCGGCCTTGAGGGCCTCGGTGCGGATTGTCAGCTTTGGCTTTTTCAGCACGGATTCAAAGAGGGCTTTAATCTGCTCACTGCGGGTTTTGTTGGTGGTGGGGTCAATGAGTTCGCTCTCTTTGCTCTTATCAATCAGGGTTTCATCCAGCTCCGCATCCACCCGCAGAAACTTGACATTGCTGTAGTTCTGCTCCAGCCACGGTACAAAGTGAGTATCAATAAAACTGTCCATAAAGAGAACTTCAATCCCTTGGCTCTTGAGCAGTTGCACATAGGTGGCTTGGTTCACCTCATCGGTGCAGTAATAGACGCGATTGCCTTGGCGCTCCTTGTTGCGCTCTAGGTATTGTTTGAGGGTGGTATAGGTTTTGCCATCCACTTGAATGCCCCCCTCAGCTGCCCAAACGTCGTCGCTGTCTTTGGAGGTCAATTCGGCAGTGGTGCGGTAGATGAGAATGTCTTCCACCTGCTTTTTGAACTTCTCATCGTTGATGGAGCCAAATTTAACGAAGGTGCCAAGGTCTTGCCATAGGCGCACGTAGGCAGCGGGGTCTTCGCGATATAGCTCCTTCAGGCGATCGCCCACCTTCTTGGCAATGTAGTCAGCAATTTTACGAACAGTGCGATCGTTTTGCAGGAAACTGCGGGACACATTTAGGGGAATATCGCTACTGTCAATCACCCCCCGCAGAGGCAGCAAAAAGCGGGGAATGATCTCTTCGCAGCTATCGCTGACAAAGACCTGATTGCAGTAGAGCTTAATTTGCCCCTTGGTGACATCAATATCGGGGCGCAGCTTGGGGAAGTAGAGAATCCCATTCACCACAAAGGGGTAGTCGGTATTGAGGTGAACCCATAGCAGGGGGTCTTCTTGGAAGGGATAGAGATAGCGATAGAACTCCAGATAGTCCTCTTTGCTGAGGCTATTGGGGGCACTCTTCCACGGCGCAATTTGTTTATTGATTTGCTCCCCTTCAAGTTTAATGGGAACGGGTAAAAAGTCACAGTACTTGCGAACCAACTCACGAATACGGGCTGGCTCTAGATACTCCAATTCACTGTCTTGAAGCGTCAGGGTGACTGTGGTGCCCACAGTGGTGCGCTGGCCATCGGAAAGGGTAAATTCCGTGGAACCATCACAGGTCCAATGGACAGGAACGGCGCCTTCACGGTAGGAAAGGGTATCAATTTCCACACGCTCAGCCACCATAAAGGCGGAGTAAAACCCCAATCCAAAGTGGCCGATGATGGCGTTTTCCCCTTCCCCTTTGTACTTTTGCACGAATTCCTCGGCACTGGAAAAGGCCACTTGGGTAATGTATTTTTTGACTTCCTCAGCGGTCATGCCGATGCCATTGTCGGCGATCGCTAACTTTTTGTTTTCTTTATCAATCGTGATCGTCACTTCGGGGTGATCCACATCGCCGCTATATTCCCCAGAGCGTGCCACCATCCGCAGTTTTTGAATGGCATCGACGGCGTTAGAGACCAGTTCCCGCAGGAAAATCTCATGATCGGAGTAGAGCCACTTTTTAATGATTGGAAAAATGTTCTCAGTGTGGATTGAAATGGTTCCCTGTTCCAACATGATCCTTCCCGTGAGTGTATTCTTGGTCAGACAACCTCTAGTGTATCGGTAGGGGTTGCCCTTCCTGTTGGCGGAAAACCGATCCCTCCAATGCTTCCCAAAGACTGACAATGACGTGATTAGCCACTAGAAATCCCTCTGGCTGTGTTAAGTGCAGGCGATCGCCCGCCAAAGAAAGCAACTCTGGAGACATTTTTACCGCTGCTGCCTGTAGGGCCTCAACCCAGGACGCAGGAAATTCAGCCGCCAAAGCCCTCAAAGACAGGCCATCGCTGAGGCGCAAGCCCAACATCAGGGTTTCCAACCAGCGATCCCACAGGGAATCTGGACTCCCTTGATTGAGACTCTCTGGTAAGCTTTGTAGCCATTGATAGTATTCACGGCGGGTACGCGGGCGGCTGAGACGGCGATGTTGGAGATAACTGGTGGCGCCCATGCCAAAGCCATAGTAGGATTGATTGCGCCAATAGACTTGATTGTGACGACAGGCAAACCCCGGTTGGGCATAGTTAGAAATTTCGTAGTGATCGTAGCCCGCTGCTGTTAACATCTCGTGAGCAAGGTGATAGGCGGCGGCAGTCTGATCGTGGCTGGGTAGGGGGGCTGCTTCGGGTTGATAGCGTTTGCTGAAGACGGTTTTTGGCTCAATGATGAGGTCATAGATAGACAGATGCGTTGGCTTGAAGGCGATCGCTTGCGCTAGGGAGGATTGCCAGTCTGCTAAGGATTGTTGCGGCAGGCCCGAAATTAGATCCATGCTCCAGTTTGCTACCCCCGCCCTATGAATCATCTCAACTGCACGCTCAACATCGGCCCCATCGTGACTGCGGCCACACAGCCGCAATAGCTCACTGTCAAAGGCCTGTACGCCCAAGCTGACACGATTGACCCCTGCCCTGAGATAGCCCTGCAATTGTTCTAAGTGAAATGTCCCCGGATCCATTTCCATGGAAATTTCCGCTCCTAGGGCAATGCCCATCTGGCGATCGAGGGCTTCCAGCAGTTGGCCAAAGTATTGAGGCGGGACTAGAGAAGGCGTTCCACCACCAAAAAAGATAGTTTGCAGCGGTAGCCCCTCAGTGGGGGTGTGGGCAATTTCTTGACACAGCGCCGCCACATACTCTTGAATCAGTGAGTCCGCCAGCGTCGGAGAATCTCCCACCACCGTAATTGGAAAGTCACAGTAGAAGCAGCGGCGCCGACAAAAGGGCAAATGGAGGTATGCAGCTGTAGTCATAGGCGTCTTCACTGGTTTTTGCCCCTATTGCGGAAAGAGTCGTTTCAGGGCCTCCTCTAGGGTGGGTGCCATCACAATCCGCTGATTATCCATCACGATGACCCGTGCCAAGGTGGGCAGTCGATTTTGATCGGCTTCGAGGTAAAGGGGTTCAACATACAGGAGCGATCGCTGGATGGGGATAATGAGGAGATTGCCCTGCACCGATCTTGACCCTTGGCGATTCCAGAGGGAAATTTGCTGCGAAATGACGGGGTCCTGATTGATCCGCGCCTCCATTTGTTCAGGACCAAAGACCAGTTCTTGCTTGGGAAAGACGTAGAGCAGAAGCTTGCCATAGTTCTGGCCATCGGAACGAGCCGCTAGCCAACCAATGAGGTTGGGACGATTCACGGGCGTAAAGGGGACCAGGAGAATAAACTCCTCCGTGTAGCCAATGGGCAGCTTGGTAATGAGATAGTAGGGGGCAACCGCTTGGGGTTTTTCGCGGTAGATCTCCTTGGGAATCTGCCAGAGGTCTTCGCGGTTGTAAAACACCACGGGATCGGTCATGTGGTATTTCAGGAGCTGCTCGGACTGCACTTGCAGCAGATCAATGGGATAGCGAATGTGGCGATAGAGCTGGTGGGGCATCGTACTCAAAGGATGAAAAAGGGTTGGGAAGATCCGCTGCCACGTGCGAATCATGACATCCTCAGGTTCCACCACATAAAAGGTGACATCGCCGTTATAGGCGTCCACCACCACTTTCACAGAGTTGCGAATGTAGTTAAACGAGTGCTCCCCCGGATCGCTGTAGGGATAGTAGCGACTGACGGTATAGGCATCAATCATCCAGTAGAGATAGCTGACCCCCGCCGTGCTCGAGCTAGTAGCAATCTCCTGTTCAGAGCGTGGATCAGCCACAACAAGGTAGGGCTCACTGTCAAAGCGCAGGAAGGGGGCGATCGCCCGCACGCGATCCTGAATCAATCGCCGAAAGAGAACCCGTGAGTCTGGCCGCAAGTTGGGGGTCAACAGGAGTTGCCAATCTCGAAAATAGACACTGTAGACCAAGCGTCGCCACCAACTGGCAATGGGCACACCCCCCGTGCCGTCATAGTGGTTATAAACATTTTCAGCCCCCCGCGGAAAGTCCAGTTCCGGGACCTCAGAGGGGACAAAGATATAGGTATTGGTGAGTTCACCGTAATAGATCCGTGGGTAGAAAAAGGGAATACTCTCCCGAATCTGTGGGGGATTGACCAGTAGCTCACCCGTATCGCCAATATCGCGAACAAAGTACTTGGGCAGACCATTGGCTTCCGCCGTATTTACCGGACTGATCGTGAAGCCATAGCCGTGGGTAAACACGAGGTGCTCATTAATCCAACTGCGGGCAAACTGCTGAACCGCACTGTAGTCCACTTCACGAGCAGCAATGAGGACTTGGCGAATTTCTGATTGGTCTTGATCGGGAGCCAGTTTCAGATAGTAGCGATCCAGAAAAGCCGCTGGAAACCGATAGTAGGAGCGCAGTTGTTGCAGTTGGCGGTTGGTTTCGAGAAGGGGGCGGGTATCCCAAAGGCGAATATTGCGGGTGGTGGCCGCATTGGCAGCAATGATTTCGGCATTCAGGTTATTTTCCGGCTGGAAAGGTTCCACCCGCATTTTTTCAAGGTTAAAACCTTCGCAGGTGTGGGTAAGGGTGCGTTGAATGTAGGGGAGTTCCCGTTGCAGTTGGTTGGGTTGAACAATGGCTGCTTCAATGGCTGTGGGTAGGAGCCAATCTACAATCAGGATGACCACCAGATAGCCCAAGGTAAAGCCAAAGAGGCCAGGGGCAATGGGGCCCAACCGCCGCTGCCCTTCTCCGCCCCGTCGAATCGCTGACCAAGCCAACAAACAGGCAACGGCAAAGGCTGAGGCCGAGAGCCAACCATAAAGGGGTAAGCGTACGGTGACATCGGTATAGCCTGCGCCAAAGGCTGCCCCCTTGGTCGAATAGAGAAGTTTATAGCGCTCTAGCCAGAAGCTAAGGGCCACTGTGGCAAAGACAAAGGCACTTAAGCCCTGTAAATGCCGCCGTTGCGATCGCACGAAGCCGAGGAATTTGCCATGACTGAGACTTTCATTGGCAAGGAGATAGCCCAAGGCCGTTCCCCCTAAGCCGACAACACTGAGGTTCACCAACCATAGGCGCAACAGTTCCCACAGGGGGATTTGAAACAGGTAAAAGCTAATGGAATGGTGAAAGAGCGGCTCAGTATGGGGATCACTGGCGGCAAACAGTCCCTTGAGGACAACTGGCCAACTGAGGCTGGCGATCGCCCCCATCGCGAGGCTCAAGAGAATGCCCAATCCCTGAAAGAGACCTACAGGCAACCACAGCCCCAGTATCAAGGCCACCAAACTCAGCCCTAGTAGCCAAGGATTCTGCACCATTTGCAGCGATAGCTCCGCCACCCGCCAAACACTCAATTGCGGCAGCAAAGGGCTGTTAAATGTCATTTCTGAGCGCTGTTGCCACAGTTGCAGCGCGATCGCCCCAATGTGGTAAGTTGCAACAATGAGCAGCCAAGTTAAACCGCCAGCACACAACAAAAGCCGCCATAGCCCCAGCCCCCGATAGGTACTCTGTGCCCTCAGAACTGGATCAAGGGTCACCGTACGTTGCCGCAGCAGCCAGCGTTGCTGCCAGCCATAGAAAAGCTGCGATACCCCCGCAACCGCCAGAAACAGTAGGGCTTGAACACTCCAGCGCTGCCAAACCACCGCCAAATAGCCCAGTTGATGAAACCAAAGGCTCTCGGCAATCAGGCGGCACAGCCCCACCCCAAGGGCGATCGCCAGCACCAATGCACAGAGCCAGCGCAACCAACGGGGCATGAGCTGTACAACGGCGAGCGACGGCATCAACCTCGAAAACTCGAAAAATCGTTAAAAGTAGGGTACAGTGCAGCTAGATACGTTCCTAAGGCCAGTTTAGCGATTTCACTAAGCGATTTCACTATGTTCTTGCGCTCAGGACTTGTTGCCCTTTTGAGTTTGATCCTGTTTCTTAGCCCAGCAGCCCCCAGTTGGGCCCTCGGGGGTGAATTGCCGCCCCTGAATGCCCCCGCACCCGACTTTTCTCTTCCCAGCAGTGTCAACGGTCAGCTCATTTCCCTCAAGGATTATCGCGGTAAGTGGGTGGTGCTGTACTTTTACCCCAAGGACTTTACCGCTGGCTGTACTCTTGAGGCCCAACGCTTTCAGCGAGATATTGAGCAATTTCATGTCCACAATGCCGAAGTCATTGGCGTCAGTGCCGACTCCGTGGACTCCCACGCAGATTTCTGTGACAGTGAAGGCTTGACCTTTCCCCTCCTATCTGACCCCGATGGCCAAGTCAGCAAAGCCTATGGTTCGTGGTTGGGGTTTGTCTCGCTGCGCCACAGTTTCATCATTGATCCTGAGGGCATCCTGCGGGAGCGCTATGTGAAAGTGAACCCCGCTATTCACAGTCAGGAGGTACTGGCTCGCCTCGAGGAACTGCAGCAGCAAGTATAACTCTATTGCTGCGGTGAGGGTTCAGGGGTCGCTGGAGATTCCTTTGGCACCTGCTGGGCCGCCCGCTGAATGGCATCTTTATACTTGGCAGGAGCTAATTCCACCGCTTTAGCATAGAGGGAAGCCGCCTCGGTCTTTTTCCCCTGTTCCGTCAGTGCCATCGCTTGGGCAAGCACTGGGCGAAAATCGTTGGGATTTTCTTTGCCAAGATTTTGGAAAAGGGTTAGCGCCTCATCATAGCGTTTTTGAGTCATATAGACATCGCCAAGCAGGAGTTGTACAGCCGTGACATCCACGCTCCCCGGTTGGACTTTATTGGCTTGCTCTGCTCCTTGGAGGGTCTCTTCAATCAGACCAATGGCAGCTTGAGGACGATTTTCCTTGAGGTAGAGATCCACCAGTGCCCGCAGGGCATTGAGGTTCCCCGGCGATTTAGCCAAAACCCCTTGAAACGTTTGGGCAGCCCCCTCGCGATCGCCCGTTTGTTGTTGCGCTTGCCCTAGGAGAATGGCATAGTCTGTTTGTTCGGGTCGCTGAGCCGCCAACCGCCGCAGGGGGTCAATGACGCTGGCAATCTCTCCTTTGCCCAGTTGAATCAGTTGCAACCGCGCCAGCACTAAGCCTTCTAATGCTGTGGCATTGTTAGGTTCCCGCTCCAGCACCAATTGATAGCCCTTTTCTTGGGCTTGCAGCTCTGCAACTTTGTCCCCAGCGGCAGGACTAGCCATCGGGCTTGGGGTAGCTTGGGGTGGCGTAAAGGCACTAGTGAGCAGAGGCATCACAGAAATGGCAATGAAGGGAATCATCCCCAATAGCAACACGAACAGGGTGATCCATTTCTTGCGCATTTTGCCTCCTAACCAACGTTTCCCTTGCCAGTATGATTCTAGCCTAGGGGGCATGGTCATCACTGCCAATTTTCATTTGGCTTCCCCTTGCTAAAATTTGAAAAATTCCTCGGAGAGCTGCCATGAGTGAACTAACGCCAGAAACCATCAATTGTGCAGAGGCCTGTGTCAATGGCTGTGTCTTGGGCGATCGCTGTCCTAACCGCGAGTACATTGCTGCTGCCAGCAAGTTTATGCATGAGACCCCCCTCGATCAGATTTTGCAAATTGCAGCAGATAGCTACCCAAAACGCCTCTTGGCCTCAATTGAGCGCGATCGCCAGCGAGCAGCAAACCCACCCCAAGAATAACTCCAGCTGTTGATGTCTCGTCTGCGTGCATTGCAGGGGTACTTGCTCCTGCGGCTTTTACTTGCGCCACTCATGCTGTGGACAATTGTCACCGTCGTCTTTTTGCTGCTGCGAGCCACGCCAGGAGATCCCGTGGATGCGATTTTAGGCCCCCGTGCTCCGGCCGCTGTAAAGGAGGCCTTGCGGCAACAATTGGGCTTGGCGCAACCCCTATGGCAGCAATACTTGAATTATTTAGGGCAACTTCTGCAATTTGATCTGGGAACCTCCCTCACCAGTCAAGGGGAAGCAGTCACTAGTATCATTGCCAAGCATTTTCCGGCCACAGCAGAATTGAGCCTCGTCAGTCTGGCGATCGCCTTTGGCTTAGGAGTGCTCATTGGCAGTCTCGCTGCGGTTAAATCCGGAACTGCTTGGGATATGGCTGGCCGTCTCTTTGGCATCATTACCTATGCCTTGCCCCTCTTTTGGTTCGGGATGCTCCTGCAACTGCTCTTTGCGGTGAAGCTGCGTTGGCTTCCCTTGGGCAGCCGCTACCCCATCACCGCAACACCCCCCCAAGGCCCCACTGGGCTGTACATGCTTGATGCGCTCCTGAATGGCAATCTTCAGCAACTGGGAACTGCGTTGACCTACTTGCTTCTACCTGCGGTCACGCTGGCGATCGTCCTCAGTGGCATCTTTGAGCGCATTGTGCGGGTGAATCTCAAGCAAACGTTAGTGGCAGATTATGTAGAAGCCGCCCGGGCCCGTGGTATTCCTGAACATCGAATCCTCATTCACCATGCCCTCAAGAACGCCCTAATTCCCGTGATCACGGTTTTGGGCTTCACCCTTGCCAGCCTCTTGGGAGGAGCAGTGTTAACAGAGGTAACCTTTTCTTGGCCGGGACTGGGGCAGCGACTCTACGAAGCCATTACTCTGCGGGATTATCCGACGGTGCAAGGAATTGTGGTTTTCTTTGCCGTGATTGTGGTCGCTGCCAGCATTCTCATTGACGTGGTCAATGCTTGGATTGACCCCCGCATCCACTACTAACTTTTTGGCACCTACCGATACAATAAAGAGCGAAACAACGTAACAAATCTTAAAGCTAGGAGGTTATACACCATGGCTCTAGCCGTTGGTACACCCGCCCCCCCCTTTACTGCCAAAGACACCCATGGCAACACGGTCTCCCTCAGTGACTTTGCAGGTAAAACCGTGGTGCTGTACTTTTACCCCAAGGATGATACCCCCGGCTGCACTAAGGAGGCCTGTAGCTTTCGCGACAACTATGCCGCCTATCAGGACAAAAATATCGTCGTTTTGGGCGTGAGTGCAGATGACGAAACCTCACACCAAAAGTTCACTGAGAAATTTAACCTTCCCTTCCCCCTGCTGGCGGATGTTGATAGGTCAATTATCAAAGCCTACGACGTGGATGGGGGCGGCTACGCCAAGCGAGTTACCTATGTGATTGACGGCAATGGCATCATTTCCCATGTCTATACCAGCGTGAAAACCGAGACCCACGCCACCGACATTTTGGCGGATCTTGGCTTGTAGGCCACTCCAATAAAGGCATCATTAATAAACATTAATAAAGTAATAGTGAGGCGGCTAGAGCAGCTCTGGCTGCCTTTTTGTTAATTAATTGAACGGAGAGAGAGGGATTCGAACCCTCGGTGGCATCACTGCCACACTCGATTTCAAGTCGAGCGCATTCGACCACTCTGCCATCTCTCCCAGCATTCTTTATTTTAGCCTTAGTTCGAATGCCAAGGGCCAAGGAGTAGACGGCAACAGGTGAAGGATTAGCTGTTCTTCAGGCAGAGATCCCAGAGATCGAACTCATCTCTAAGTCAGTAGTCTGAGTTTGGAAGTTGCCAAACGCTTGGTTGGCCTTGGCTACATCATTCACCACAATCCCCAGAATCTTTTGCCGTAAACCCAGATCGCAGGCTTTCAGCACTTCGGCCAAGGCCTCCTGTCGTGTTTGCCTTAGGCGCACCACCAACAGAGCCCGCTCTAGTGCTGTCAGCACTCGATATGTATCCGCAGCAGCGAGGATCGCAGGGACATCAACAATCACGAAGTCAAAAGTTTCTTTAGTGCTGTCTAGGAAATCAAACCAGCGATAAGAACTAAACACTGCCATGGGTTCCTGCTGCGCCTGACCTGCCGTCAATACCCAGAGTCCTTCAGTAGAATTGGCCAAAAGACTAGACCAGTGGGGCAGAGGCATTGTTCCCTGCAACAGTTCCCCTAAACCAGTGACGTTGGGAATGCCAAGAGCTTGATGGAGGCTTGGCTGGTGCAAATTGGCATCCACCAGCAAGACCCGCTTTCCCGTCGCTGCTGCCGCCAAAGCAAGATAAAGGGCAATGGTGGTTTGTCTTTCTTGACCACTGATGCCCATAATTGCTAAGGAGTGGGGTAACCCCAACGCTTCTAACTGCGTCAACAGGAAGTAAAAACTTTCCTTAAAAGCAGGACTTACCCCCGGCAAACGGTGCTGCAACCCCCACAACGTCAACGGTGTCTCTAAACGACTAAAAGCCAGTTGATCAAAGGTCTTGGTCACAGGAATCTGACCCAAAATAGGTAAGGGGGTCTGTTGGCGAATCCGCTCCACCTCTAGACAGCGATCATCCAACCAATCCACGATCAAGGCAACCAGCACCCCAGAGACTCCCCCAAGCGCCAAAGCGATCAACAATGCTGTTGACAAACGCATGGTCAACTCATACCGCTTCAGATCCCCAATATCGGAAAGAAGCTTCCATGTAAAGTCGCGCTGGGCAATTTGGAGTTGCAGGTTTTGCCGTGTCTGCAATAGCAGTGTTAGGGATTCTAGTGTGGCTGCAAAACGTTGCTCAATTTTGCGGTAAGGGTTTGCAAGCCTTATCAGTCGGGATATTTCTGCTTCAGTTGCTTGAATTTGATTACTCAATTCCGTATCTGCTCTTTTGAGAGCTTCAAGCTCAACTTTTGCCTCTAGGTATTTCTCAATCAGGGAGTCAGAGACTGCACTTTCGTAACCAATTAAGGCTTCAGGGCGAGGAACTTGGTTCCGGTATCGAATCGTTATTTGTCGACCTTGGCGCTTAGCCTGAGCCAGTAGTTGCCGCTTTTGTTCTTCTAGGGCTTGGACTGTGGGCGATCTGTCCGTTAACTTGCTCCGCTGTTCCACCAACTGTATTTCCGTTTCGGTGAGTCCCTCCAGTAATTTTTCATAATTTTTCGAAGCAGCTAAGTTAGAAGCAGCTAATGCCTCATCAGGAGAGAGCTTTAACTGCGCCTTTAGGGAGTTAAATGCTTCCTGTGTAGATTCCAGTTTTACTCTATTTTCGTTTTTTTTAGATTCCAACTCAGTTAGAAGGTTAGCATAGAGCTGAAGATCACTGATCTCAGAGACTGGAGTTTTAGAAGTCGCAGAAGGTATAGAATCAGGACGTAAAACTCGATTTTGATACCGGAACTCATTGAGTTGACTGTCAAGATCATCAATTTGACTAAGGGCCTTTTGAATTTCTTGGTTAACGTAGCGAAGATTATCTGATATTTGCTCTTGTTTTTGTGTCTCATTAAACTTTTTTAATTCCTCAGCAATGATTTTTAAGGCAGATTCTACCTTTGTTTTATCTTTGGCAATAAAAGTAATATTTACTATTTTTGAGCTACCTTTGCTAAGCAATTTTCGTTCTTCTTGATTCTTACTAATTTTTATGGACTTAAGAAACCTTTTATAGGAATATTTCTCTCGATCTAAATCGGGATTATCTTGAAGAAACTTTTCATAAATGGGTTGGAGGATGGTATCACTACTGAGTATCTGAACTAGTGTTTCTACATCCCCCTCCGTTGATTCTGATTCTAGAGGTAGAGGCAGAGGTGCAAGATTACGGATTAAATCTAACCCTGCCGCTGGTCGAGTACCTAAGGGTTTGATGGGTTCAACTTGCAGCAAAATGGAGTATTGATAGTTCCTTACAAAGAGGTAATAGTACCCCAAGTAGCCAATTGCAACAAATGCACCAACTAATGCAGCAACCGCTGAACGCCGCTTCAAACCTCGCAATAGTTCGTCAATGGTGACTTTGTCAATGGGTCGCGGCTGCCACAAACTCAGTTGTGAAGCTTCAGGGGAAAAGGACAGATGGTTATTTTCACTGGACATGGTGGACTCTCAAGAAATCTTAAAGACGATAGTAGTCACGATACCACTCCACAAACTGTTGTACACCAATCTCAACAGGGGTAACGGGTTCATAACCTGTATCTTCTTTGAGGGCGGTTACATCGGCATAGGTATCAGGCACATCTCCCGGCTGCAAGGGTAAAAAAGTTATGAGAGCCTTTTTGCCAAGGTACTGCTCCAAAAGCTCAATGTAGCGGAGAAGCTCAATGGGACGATGGGCGCCAATGTTGTACACTCGCCAGGGTGCTAAACTGGTGGCGGGATCTGGTGTTTCGCCACACCAAGCAGGGTTGGGGACTGCTGGCCGATCCAAGACGCGCAGAATACCTTCGACAATGTCATCAATGTAGGTAAAGTCACGGCGATGTTTCCCATAGTTAAAGACGGGTAGGGGTTCATTATTCAGGATGGCCCTAGTGAACTTAAACAGTGCCATGTCAGGGCGACCCCAAGGGCCATAGACGGTAAAAAAGCGCAGTCCCGTTGTCGGAATATTATAGAGGTGGCTGTAAGTGTGTGCCATGAGTTCGTTGGCCTTCTTGGTTGCTGCATACAGGCTCAGTGGATGATCAACGTTATCGTGAACAGAAAAAGGTAACTTTCTATTCGCGCCATAAACACTGGAACTACTGGCATAGACCAAATGCTCTACTTGGTGATGGCGGCAAGCTTCTAAAATGTGGAGAAAACCAACGATATTACTATCAATGTAGGCAAAAGGATTTTCTAAGGAATAACGCACGCCTGCCTGGGCTGCTAAGTGGATCACCCTTTGGGGAGAAAAATCTGCAAAGAGCTGGTTTACCCCTTGGCGGTCAACTAAATCAATTTTTCGGAAAATAAACTGACCTGGCTGGCTAGAAGCATTCAGGTGCTCTAAGCGAGATTTCTTAAGGTTGACGTCATAGTAGTTATTCAAATTATCCAATCCAATTACGCGATCGCCCCGCCGTAGGAGTGCTAGAGCCACCCCATGGCCAATAAATCCGGCCACACCGGTTACCAAAACATCCATCACTACCTCCTTGAAAACTTAAAGGCGCCCATCTGCATCTTCCTTGGACAACACCCACTTGACATCATACAGAGCACTTGGGGTTTTTAAGCAACGGCGAATTCCAGCAGCACCCAATTCACAAAATTGACGATGAGCAACTGCAATCACTGCACCATCCCAGTACTCTGGGTACAACTCCTCAATCAGTGAAATGCCATACTCCTTTTTAGCCAATTCAGGATCAGCCCATGGATCATAAACATCTACTTGAATACCATAATCTCGCAACTCGGAAATCACATCCACAACACGTGTATTGCGAAGGTCAGGGCAATTTTCCTTAAACGTTAGACCCATGACGAGCACCCTTGCTTGTTGTGGATGAATTCCTTTTTGGATTAAAAGCTTAATAAACTGTTGAGCTACATAAATGCCCATATAGTCGTTAATTCGTCGGCCGGCTAAAATCAATTCAGGGTGATAACCGTAGGCAGATGCCTGATAGGTTAAATAGTAAGGATCTACACCAATGCAGTGACCGCCTACCAATCCCGGACGGAAAGGTAGAAAATTCCACTTTGTTCCTGCGGCTGTTAGTACCTCTTGGGTGTCGATCCCTAGGCGATTAAAGAGAATAGAAAGCTCATTCACTAAAGCAATATTCACATCTCGCTGAATATTTTCGATGACCTTAGCAGCTTCTGCTACCCTAATTGAGCTGCATTTATAGGTTCCTGCGGGTATATATTGAAGCATAGACACAATCTACAATCTCTGCCACTTCAGGAGTTGATCCAGAGGTAATTTTAACAATCGTTGTCAAACGATGTTCTTTATCTCCTGGATTGATTCGTTCTGGACTATAACCTACAAAGAAATCTTGATTAAAAATAAGGCCAGAAGCTTGCTCAAGAATGGGTACACAAATTTCTTCAGTGACACCTGGATAGACGGTGGATTCATACACAACAATACTGTTGCGAGGGAGAACACTACCGAGATGTTGAGAAGCGGTTTTAAGAAACCCTAAGTCAGGCACTTTGTGATCATCCACAGGAGTTGGAACTGCGACCACAAAAAAAGAACATTTTTTCAAGTCTTGAATATTGGCTGTGTAAGTTAAATATGAGGCACTTTTTAGCTCTTCAGAACTAACTTCACCTGTGTGATCATGTCCTTTGATAAGTTGTGATACTCGCAGCAAATTGAGATCATATCCTAAAGTAGGATATTTTTTGCCGAACTCTACTGCTAAAGGAAGACCCACATATCCAAGACCAATCACAGCAATTGAAAGTTTGTTATGTTCCATCTGAATCATTCTACTCTCCTAGCTCCTCTGCAAATAATTGAAGGTACTGGGCATTAATTTTTTTGATGTCAAAATCTTCAACAGCTTTTTGATAACTACGGTACCCCATTAAGGGAATCAACTCTGGTTGCTGAATAAATACTTCCATAGCTTTTGTTAAGGCACTGACATCACGCGGCGGAACCAAAAAACCACTATAGCTGTGAATAACGGTTTCACGACAACCCGGCACATCTGTGGTGATAATTGGTCGACCAATAGCCATGGCCTCCTGAATACTTCGAGGAATACCCTCTCGGTAATAAGAAGGGAGGACAAAAATACTGGTTTTGCCGAAATAGCTTTTACAATCCACAAAGCCAAACCATTGAATAATCCCAGCATCAATGAACTTCTGAAGATCTTCTTTAACTAGAGATCCAGGATTGGTATCAAAATCTCCCAATAGCCAAAATTCAACTTTTGGATAGTTTGCTTTTAGTCGGGATGCTGCTTGCACAAACTCCAAAATACCTTTCTCTCGGAGGAGACGTGCAGCTAGAGTAAAGACTAAAGGAGATGTAGGAGCAGGAGAAAACTGCCACTCATTGAAGTTAACACCAGTACCTTTAATCAAAGCTACTTTATCGCCTGGCAGTTGGCATAGCTTCTTAATTTCAGCACAGTCATCTGAGTTTTGGAAAATTACTTTTGTTGCTGATGGCAGAGTGATTTTATAAAGTAAAGCTAGTATATTTCCTATACATTTATCTCTCATTGATTTATCATTCATACAAAAGAAATATCCTAAGCCTGTAAACAGTGCAAATCTTTTTTCAATTCCTAGGAGCTTGGCAGCAGTTAATCCCCAAACAATTGGCTTAGCAGTAAATGCAAGAATACAGGATGGATTAATTTTTTTAATGAGACTCATTAAAGATACTAAAGTGTGAATATCATGAAATGGATTAGCACTATTCCGCTCAAGGTAGAACTCATCAAAAGATGCCCCTAATTCTAGGATTGCTCTTTTTTCCTTCTCTGAGGATGCAGGAACCATACAGTGAACACTATAACCAGATGTAATTAAGTCAATAATTAAATCCTTACGAAAGTTAACTAGCATAGAAGCTTTATTACCAATGATGGCAAGTCTATAGCTTTCTCTATTAGTAGAATTATTAAGTTTTGATTCAGACATAGAATACCCCATAATGGTGTTATACGAACGGATACATACGATAGGGCAGCCAAGCAAAAGCATGATCTGCAAAATTGAGCCAAACCCATAATACCGCAAAGCTATAAGCAATAATAAGTATTAGCCACTTGATAAATAGTTTCCAGCTCTTGTCTATAAATAGATAGGGGAACTGACCAAGAACATAGATCTGAATAGGAATAAAATAAAGGCTGAGACGATCAGCTGCGGTACTGGAGCCAGTTAAGAGCAGCAGTGGGGATAAAATAGCTAACCAAGACATTGATAAATAAACTCTACTTGATAGCCTAAAAAGATTTCTAGCAGTATAGCGCTCCAGTAAAAATATGAATCCTGGTAAGAAATTCATTAATAATCTGATAAGAGTACCGGAGGATTGCAGTTGTGCTTCAATATAAGAAGTTGAAAATGCCTGGTTTAAGCTTAAAATAAAGTTCGAAGCGACAGTAAATACAATAAATAAAAAAGATAGATTGATAATATTCAATACTTTTCTGTTTTCAATGGCAGTAATGATTTGTGCGGTCAGAGGGATTAAGAGAATAAATATAGCAGTCTTATGCAGTAAAGTAGCTAGAAATAGGTTCAGAAAAAATGCAGTCAATTTACCTTCAACTAAATCAACTAAGGCAATCATTTCAAAGCCAATGGCGCCGGATTGGCGTGTATATCCCATTGCAACGACAGTGGTCAGGTATGGAAATGCAACTAGTAAACCCGCGTAAGGGTTTTTAATTTGGCGACAGAAGTAAAATAGACCAGATGTAAATATCAAGGCAACCACTGAGTTAACAAAGTAGATGTCTTGGTTCAGAGTTCCTGCTAGTTTGTTTATTGAATGATAACCAAAGTCCTTCAAAATTGCTTCTATGCCAAACCAGGACTGAGATTGTGCTTCATCGAATATGCGTAAGTACGACCCCCAATCAGCACCAACTTCAAATCTTAGGCCAATGAATAAAACATACAAAAAAAACAGAAAAAAACCATACCATCTCGGTACTTGGAGAATCACTGGTATAGCTGTTAGGGCAAAAACAATGAGGTAGGGCAGCATGAGAGAGCCGTATCTTACTGTAGCTATCTATATTACTTCAAGTGAGCTTGAAACATTGCCGCTATCTACAGTTTAGCCATCCACTGTTTGTTCTGGCTCTAGGGAACTTGAGCTGCTAAACCTATTCCCACGGAATGCCCAGCCAGTCCTAAACGCTGCAGATCAAAGCACTTTAGGTGAGCAGCCACGCAGTTGCTAACTGGGATCGCATGCTGATCCGGTTCGCTATCAGTGTGTGGATAAGACTCGCCACTTCTCCTGCATCCGTGGCGATCGCGACAAAGCACCTCACCAGCCAAGGGTTCCCTGGTTTCCTTGGTACAATTCACGCCATGCCACACCATACAAACCTGAGGAACAAAAGCCCAATGATTAATGGAATAGGCTGTTGCCAATAATCAAGATTTGACCATCTCTAAGGTGGGCCCAGCGGCTCCACGAGAATGGTGCCAGCATCCCCTGCCCGTATAGCTACATCCGTCAGGGCACCCACCCGGACGGCCAAGGTTTGACTGCAGGGGGCACGACGCAGCGGGGTGACAGTTTGACCGACCGTAAGTCCTACGGCCGCAAGGCGGCGCTGCCAAGCGGCTGTCCCGCCAATAGCAGTGATCCGCGCCGGGGTACCCAGGGGAAGGTCAGAGAGCAAGACAGGGCAATTCATGGGCCTAAACGCCGTACCTCTTGAAGGGCTTCTTTTGCCGAGGGGTAGCGATCGCTAAAGTTAAATTTCACCATCTTATTGAGTACTGCCGCTAAACCTTCACTGACTCTGACACACCGTTGCCAATCCAGTTCACCCGTGCGCGCATCTCGCGGTAGATCACGGGGCTTAATGCCCGTTAACGCCTGAAGGATAATCATGCCGACAGCATAAATATCACTGCTGAGGGTGGGCTGACCAGAGAGTTGCTCAGGGGGAGCATAGCCCATCGTACCAATAACAACGGTACTCCCCTGGGCCTTCTCCACTTCTTGAGGTTGAATTTGCTTCACTGCCCCAAAGTCAATTAGGACCAGTTTGCGATCGCTGGCACGGCGAATAAGATTATCGGGCTTAATATCGCGGTGAATCACATAGTGACTGTGGACAAAATTCAAGACTTCTAAGATTTCCCGCAGGAGTTGGATGGCCTCGGCTTCCGTGTGTTTGCGTTTCAGTTCCTCACTCAGGGAGGCACCATCAATAAATTCCTGCACTAGATAGAATTCCCCATTTTCCTCCACATAGGCAAGCAAGAGGGGAATTTGATCGTGGCGTCCTAGCTTTTCAAGGATTTCTGCTTCGGTATGAAAGAGTCGCCGCGCCACCTGCATAAAGCGCTCGTCGGTGCGTCCCGGGCGCAGATGCTTGACGACACAGAGGGGGTTTCCCGGTCGCTGGGTATCCTGAGCCAAATAGGTGCAGCCAAAGCCCCCTGACCCCAAAACTTTTTGGATTTTGTAGCGACCACTGAGGAGGGAACGAGGTTTGCCAGTAATTTCTGTGGGTTCTCGCAGCGCTGCATTGAGGGCTGCCGTATCCTCGGCCATTAACGATCGCAACAGCGCCAAGGCTTTTTCTTGCTCCTGCACTTTTTTTTGGAAAGATCTTTGCTCCTGCTGCGCCTGATAGCTGACGTAGCCTACCATCCCCACACTGCTGAGCACAAGGGCGATCGCCGGCGGCACCACAGGAATCCAGCCACTCGCCATGACAAAAATGCCAAAGCCACCACCAAAGAGGACAATGAGCCCCCCCACGACCGCGCCTCCCAACCACAGGGGTTGCCGCAGCCACCAGCCAAGGACACTCCCCACCCCAGCCCACAGGAGAATCCAGCCTAGCACCAGCGGCAGCGGCCAATACCAAATGGGACCTTCCCCTTCAAGGGCAGCCCTCAGGAATTGACTCACCATTTGCCCATGAACCACCACCCCCGGCATTTGCTGCGTCACCGCCTCACTACCGCTATAGGGGGTGAGGAAAGTATCCTTAATACTCGGCGCAGACACACCAATCAAAACCACGCGATCGCGAATGAGGTCTTCGCTCACCCGTCCACTCAGTACATCCGTTAGGGAAACCGTTGGCCCCACCGCGCCGCGTGAGCGGTACTTAAGGAGGGTTTGCATGCCGCGATCGTCCACCCCCACATAGCCACCGGCATCACTGGTAAGGAGGGGAAAATGCACATCATTCAGCGTCAAACCCCTGTCATCGAGTTTGATAGTTTGAGAGGGGTCTTGTTGTAGATAGCGCAGTGCCAACATCAGAGCAAAGGAAAAGGGCGTTGTACACCGCTGCGCCTTGGGATTGCTGATCACAAATAGGTTGCGGCGAATGACACCATCGCTATCGAGGGGAATATCCGCAAAACCCACACGGTCTGGCACCTGTGCTGGGGGAATACTTGGTGGCGGGGGCACCTCGGGTTGTTCCACTGTTTCGCCCGCTGATTTGCACACTGGAATAATGCGTGGGTTGATACGAATCATGTTTTGCAGCTCATCGTGGCCGGGGGGCTGGGGCAAATCACGGAAAATATCCAAGCCAATGGCACGTGGGCTGGCGGCATTGAGGCGGGCGAGAAGTTCTGCCACAGTGGCATCCGGCAATGGCCACGTTTTTTGGGCTTGAATGTCCTGCTCCGTCACCACCACCGTCAGGATGCGGGAATCAGGATCACGAGCGGGTTGCGATCGCACATAAAAGTCATACAAACTCAGTTCCGACGGCTGAAGCAGTCCCAGTTGGCGCACACCGATCACCACAGTAGCCGCCCCTAGAGTCGTGGCAAGAACTGGCATCGGCAGCCATTTTGGCCAAGGGTAGGACACGATTTCAACTCCTCGGGCAATTGTCCAGCGGCTCCCCAAGAGCAACGCTAGACCGATTTTAGCTTTATCGGCAGAAAGCCCAGCGCTGTATTGGTGAATGCTGCTCGAGCAACAGGGTATGGCTTTAAGAAGCGGCCAGTGCAAGCACATGCTCGCGCGGTGCTAGATGGGCGATCGCTCGCTCCCCAGCCCAATAATGTAACAAAACAATGTAACAATTTGTAACAAAAATCAGTAATCGCGCGGGGAAAACCCAACCCTTACAATAGGTTTCAGACGTGCTATTTTGCGTTACTGGCACGCCAAGCTCAGCTTTCTTGTGCGGGGATACATACCATATTGGGCATGATTCCTGATAAGTTCAGAAAAACGCCTCTTGGTGGCACGCCTATGGCCTCAATGCCTATGTCCGAACTGCCCTTTTCCCTTGATCAATTGCGAATCCTCAAGGCGATCGCCCTCGAAGGAAGTTTTAAGCGAGCCGCTGACAGCCTCTACGTCTCCCAACCCGCAGTGAGTTTACAGGTGCAAAACCTTGAGCGCCAACTGGATGTTCCCCTATTTGACCGGGGGGGGCGCCGCGCCCAACTCACCGAAGCTGGACAGCTCCTACTGGCCTA
This sequence comes from Thermosynechococcus sp. M3746_W2019_013, assembly GCF_015296045.1. Taxonomy (NCBI): domain Bacteria; kingdom Bacillati; phylum Cyanobacteriota; class Cyanophyceae; order Acaryochloridales; family Thermosynechococcaceae; genus Thermosynechococcus; species Thermosynechococcus sp. M3746_W2019_013. Next base: position 23,699 of record NZ_DVDW01000042.1, read on the forward strand.
CGGCGATCAAATTCTCTCCCTGTGCCATGAAGCCTGCCGTGCCATCGAAGACCTGCAAAAATTACAGGGGGGTACCCTGATCATTGGCGCAAGCCAAACCACGGGCACCTACCTGATGCCCCGCATGATTGGGCTATTTCGCAGCAAATATCCCGAAGTCGCTGTTCAGCTACATGTGCATTCCACCCGCCGCACCTGCTGGAGCTTGGTCAATGGTCAAATTGATCTAGCGATTATTGGCGGTGAAGTTCCCTCAGAACTGAGTGAGCAAATCACTGTTACCCCCTACGCGGAGGACGAACTGGCACTGATCTTACCTGTGGATCATCCCTTAGCTAGTGCCGAAACCCTCACCAAAGAAGACTTGTATAAGCTGAGCTTTATTGCTTTGGATGCCCAATCCACCATTCGCAAGGTGATTGATCAGGTCCTTCAGCGCGCCAACATTGACCCTCGCCGCCTCAAGGTAGAGATGGAGTTAAATTCCATCGAGGCGATTAAAAACGCCGTGCAGTCGGGCCTGGGGGCTGCCTTCGTCTCCATTTCCGCCATTGAGAAGGAGTTACAACTGGGGAGCCTACGGCGGATGGGTATCGAAAATGTGGTGGTGAAACGTACTCTATCGCTGATTACCAATCCCAATCGCTACCGATCGCGGGCAGCGGAGGTCTTCTGCCGCGAAATTCTCACCCAATTTGCCACCTTCGCCATCGATACAGAACTGACAACGGCCAAACCGCCCATCTCCGATAGTGAAAAGCCCCTTAAGGAACTGCTGACGATCGCCCCCCTTGAGGAAAACAGCACCAATGTCAGTAATTCTTAGGGCAAAGCACGACCAGCCCAGGGGCAGAATAGTCCCCTTCACGGGAGTTTATTATTTCGAAAAATCGGAGTATGATAGTAGATCGCGCTGTTCATAACGGATGACCATGGCCCTGCAACACGACGTCAAACAAGAAATTATCAACACCTACCAGATCCACGGTACGGATACTGGCTCTGCGGATGTCCAAGTTGCCATCCTCACAGAGCGGATCAAGCAGCTTTCTGAGCATCTCAAGGTGAATAAAAAAGATCACGCCTCTCGCCGAGGACTCCTGAAAATCATTGGCCGTCGCAAGCGGCTATTGGCCTATATCCATCGCCACAATCCCCAACGCTATCATCAACTCATTGAACGTCTGGGAATTCGGGGTTAAAGACAATGGCAAAACGGTCGGATCTGCCTTTTGAGCCTAAAAAGAAAAAAGGAGCAACCAATTCTGCTAAAGCTCCTGCTGCCGCAGCCGTCCGTTCTAAGGCCCCAAAATCCTCAGCCAAGCAAGCCAAAAAAAGTACAGGTATTCCAGAAATTGTCAGCCAACGGATGGTCACTCGGATGGCAATCTTCTGCGGTACCCCCACCCTCTTGGGACTGATGACATTTCCCCTCAGCTATTTCATTGTCCATGAGGGCTGGTTCAAGTTGCCCAATGTGGTCGTTGTCATTGCTAGTCTCAGTCTTTTTGGCCTTGGGGCCCTGGGGCTAAGCTATGGGATTCTTTCTGCCTCTTGGGATGAGCACGAGCAGGGAAGTTGGCTCGGCTGGCGAGAATTCCGCACCAATTTTGGTCGTGTTGTCGAGAGTTGGCAAGCCTATCAGGCCAAGCGATCGCAAAATGCTGAATAGTCGGAATGCTGAATAGTCGAATAGGTGCGATCGCTGATTCGCGTATGCTTCTCTAATTAAGTTCAATTCTAATGTCTAATCAAGAAAATATCAGGAATTTTTAGAGATTTTTAGCAATTTCTGTAGATTCTTTACTATAACCTTATAAGCTTATATTTGCCATCAATTCCTATAGTTACCCCCTTTCGCGAATAACTGAGCACACTCAGCAGCACCTCAGGGGGAGTTCCTGCCAACATCCGGTGCTCTCAGCATGGCCAACGGCAAAGGGTGCTAAAATCGCTCAAACCCTGTTCCCCTCGGAGAATCCCTATGACAGCAAAGGAAATGTTCCGAGCTGAAGCCTACACAAACGTGGGAAATTTGCCCATTGACCTACAGTCCTCTAGCTTTCTGCAACATTTGCTGGGGTTAGTGGCAGAGACCCTTGAAGATATTGTCGGGCTGGATGATGCTTCTGGCTTTATTGCCCTTGTGGGACAGCAAATGGGCAATCACATCAACGAGCTTTACACCCAAGCCCTTGGCGATCGCCCCCTTGATGCTAAGACAGTGGCTCAAATTCTTGTAGATCTCAAAAACCGCATTGAAGGGGGATTTTTCCTGATTGAGCAAGATGAGGAACGCATTATTTTAGGGAATCAGCGTTGCCCCCTTGGCAGTGGTGTGATTGGTCATCCCTCGTTGTGCATGATGACCTCAAGTGTCTTTGGCGTCATTGTGGCGCACCACTTGGGCTATGCCAAGGTTTGTATTGAAGCGGCGATCGCCAATGGAGATCAAGGGTGCCGCGTGGTGATCTATACCCAACCCACTGCTGCTGCCGCTGCTGCCAAAGGACGAGAGTACTATCCCATTGAATCACATTAGGTCAGTCTAAGCTAGGCAAGTAGTTCATTGCAGCGGGGTCAAGATGAGCAACTTTACACTCGATATTGGCGCATGGATTGATCTGTTGCCGGAGCCAACGCTGGTCATGGATCCCCAGGGCAACATTGTGGCCATTAACTCCAGTGGCCGTGAATTTTTTGGCGGCAGCGTGCTTGATTGCAACCTTAGGGAACTCGTAGCCACTCCTGCGGAGAAACTCAAAAAATGGCTGCTTCTTTGGCAACAGGCGGCGCAAATGGTGCCCGGCACTCTGCGAGACCCCCAAGGCCAAAAAATTGAAGTGGAAGCTGTGGGCATCCACCGTTGCCAGCCCCCCTTGATTCTGCTGCGCGTCTTGCGCCAACCTCGGTTTCTACGGCAGTTTATTGTCCAACGGCAACAGTTTGAGCAGTTGCAACAGCAGATGGCACGGCAAACGGCCTTGATTGTAGAGCTCCAGCAGCGGCAAAAACAACTAGAGGCAGAAAACCACCATCTACAGGAGATCTCACAGCAAGATAGCCTGACCAAACTGGCAAATCGGTGTGCTTTTGAGTCCTATCTGCGGTTGGTCTGGAAGGAAGCGGCAGCAACCCATACTCCCTTTGCCATTGCTCTGCTGGATATTGACCACTTCAAGCGCTACAACGACACCTATGGCCATTTGGCGGGCGATCGCGCCTTGCAACAGGTTGCCCATGCCATTCAGTCCCAAGTGCGAAAGGCGGATCTGGTGGCTCGCTATGGTGGTGAAGAGTTTGTGCTCCTGTTGTGCCAGAGCCACCATGACGCTGCCATTTGTATCTTAGAGCGGATTTTTAACCACATCCGCAGTTTAGAAATTCCCCATGCCAGTTCACCGGTAAAACCCTATCTCACCGTAAGCGCTGGCATTTGCATTGCAACTGCAACCCCCAGGGACTGCCCAATCTCTGAGGTTATCGCAACCGCCGATGCCGCTTTGTACGAGGCCAAACGCTCAGGGCGCGATCGCTATGTGTTGCAAACCTATGCTTGGATGAGTGCGCCTATCTCCTCCAGCCAATAAATTCAGCCCTGTCCCTCGGGAAAGGCCCTGTAGCTGCCGCCGCTAGATATAATGTGGGTGACCAAAGCACGGCCATCCCGTAGCCAAAACGTGATAGTTGATCGCGGTTGGGACGTTGTGTTGCAGAATGTAAAGCTGAGTTAATTTTTGGAGATCGTGTAGCCCATGTACAATGCGACGAATTCTGACAGTCGGATGTTTCGCTATGAAGTGGTGGGACTGCGACAAAATGCCGAAACTGAGAAAACCAACTATGCCATCCGCAACAGTGGCAGTCAATTTTTCAACGTTCCCTATGACCGCATGAATCAGTTTATGCAGCAGATTACCCGTTGGGGGGGCAAAATTGTTAGCATTCAACCCCTCAATGGTACGGCTGCGCCCTTGGCTGCCACCACGGAACCTGCCTCCAATAATGGTGCTGCCCCCCTTAAAGAAAAGAAAGTTGATATTCCTGTCAATATCTATCGCCCCAACAATCCCTGCATTGGTAAGGTCATCTCCAATGAAGAGCTGGTGCGTGAAGGGGGCGAGGGAACGGTCAAGCACATTATCTTTGACATTTCTGGTACCGAGTTGCGCTATCTCGAAGGTCAAAGTATTGGCATTATTCCTGCGGGTACCGATGCCAATGGCAAACCCCACAAGCTGCGCCTCTACTCTATTGCCTCGACCCGCCACGGTGACTTTCAAGATGATAAAACGGTCTCCCTGTGTGTGCGGCGGCTAGAGTACAAGGACAAAGAGACGGGGGAAACCATCTATGGCGTTTGCTCCTCCTACCTCAACCAACTGCAACCTGGCGATGAGGTGAAAATTACAGGGCCCGTGGGTAAAGAAATGCTCCTGAGCGATGACCCCGAAGCCACAATCATTATGCTGGCAACGGGAACTGGGATTGCCCCCTTCCGTGCCTTCCTGTGGCGCATGTTCAAAGAAAATAACCCCGATTATCAATTCAAGGGGCTGGCATGGCTCTTCTTTGGTGTCGCTTACACTGCAAATATTCTCTACAAGGATGAGCTAGAGGCAATACAGGCCCAGTATCCCGATCACTTCCGCCTCACCTACGCCATCAGCCGTGAGCAAAAAACTCCTGACGGCGGCAAGATGTACATCCAAGGTCGCATTGCTGAGCATGCGGACGAAATCTGGCAACTCCTCCAAAAGAAAAATACCCACGTCTATATGTGTGGTTTGAAGGGGATGGAGCCGGGTATTGATGAGGCAATGACGGCAGCGGCAGCCAAAAATGGTGCCGATTGGCAAGAGTTCCTCAAGGGCACGCTCAAAAAAGAAGGCCGCTGGCACGTGGAAACCTACTAGGGAAATCATTGGGGGGCGATCGCCCCCTTTTATGCAATTGCCGCTTGGATCTGTCAGGATAGGAGTAAAGGGAACAGTGACCGAGCAATCAATGTCGGGTGTTAGGGTCACTAAAAGGTACCCTACTTGACGCTAAGTTGTCAGTATTCCCGTATTCTAATGGTGAGTCACCCAGCGATCGCGTATGATTTATCCTCGCTTTCTGCGCAAAGCCTACCGTAAAGAACCCATCTCGGCTTTTCTTCTGCTGATGGGAGGGGTGGATTCCACCATTGGTGGCTTGGGGGGCTACAACGGTCTGCTGCTATTGGGTCTAAGTGTGATGGGAAGTGCACTTCTCTATCGCCTGCTCCAGCGATCGCCCGAACGTCCTCTTCCTGAGAAAGTACCCCAGTATGCGCTGCCGCCCCAATCCTCCCAGCCCTTGCCGATGCTGACGATGACCCGAAAGCACCCCCCCCTGCGCTAGGCCAAAGCTGAGATCATTGTCTGAAATTTCCACAAGATTTCCTGCCATTCCCGTTCAGGGTGAGAGCCCTTGACAATACCTGCCCCAGCAAAGAGATGGGCATGGTTGTCCTGAAGGTGGGCAGAGCGAATTCCGACAATGAATTCCCCTTCTCCAGTGGGTGTTACCCAACCAAGGGGCGCAGCATAGCCATTGCGATCAAAGGGTTCCAGTTGCCGCAGCCAATGTTGGGCCCGGGCAGCAGGATAGCCCGCCACTGCTGGCGTCGGATGCAAGGCCGCCACCACTTGGAGAATATGAATCGGTTGAGGCAGGGGTGCCTGAATCAAGGTTTGCAGATGTTGAATATGACTCAATTCAAGGATGCGGGGTTTTGCGGGCACCTCACAGGTCATGCCCAGCCGTTGGAGGGTTTGGCAGAGAAATTCAACAATGACCTGATGCTCGTAGCGTTCCTTGGGGCTGTGGTAAAGGCCATGGCGCAGGTTTTGATCCTCCTGTTGGGTTTGCCCCCGGGGACGGGAACCCGCCAAGGCATCGGCCCAGAGAACGCCATTGGCAATTTTGACCAAGCGTTCGGGACTGGCTCCCAAAAAGACCTGCTGCCCCTGTTGGCCAACACTGAAGATGTAGGAATTGGTGTACTGCTGGCGCAGGTTTTGCAACGTTCCCAGCCAGTTAAACCCCTGAGGCTGCTCTAGGGTGAGGGCAGCGGCTAAGACCAATTTTTCGATGTCTCCCTCCTCGAGGAGCTTGAGGGCATGCTTGACCCTGCTAATGAATTGCCCATACTGCTCAGTCAGGGGCGGTCGGGCGATCGCCAGGGGGGGTGGACAGGGGGGCGGATCAGCGAGAATGTGTGCCATTGCCCGCTGCACCAGTTGCCCGTCTTGCCAGAGGCGATGGGGTGTAGTGGTCTCTAGGGCACAGTTGAGGGTGAGCCAAACCTGATCCAGACGCTGAATGACCTGCCAGCGGGGTAAGACCCCCCGGTTAGAGCCTGTGTGATCCCAAAAACTGAATTGACAGAACATACGCGGTTCGGCTGGAGCGATCGCCCACACGCGGCTGAGGATGTGTTCACTAAAACGCTGCAGTTCCCCAAACCGTTGATGTCCCTGAACACTGCTGGTCGCCACTGCACCACAGGCAGCAACAATCTCCCCCGCTTGCTCAAGGTAAAAATGCTCACTTTCACCACTGACGTGCATCAGACCAGCCAGTAGCATCAGGGGATCAACTGTTGGTAAAGCGATGCCTAAACTGAGGAACTGACAATTGGCCTGCTGTGCTGCCTGAATTCCAGCGCTGACCTGAGTATAAAACTCGGACTCAGAGGATAAATCAAAAGTAAGGGGCAGCGAAACCGGCATAACCAAACAAGGTCAAGATTGCCCTTACATTTTCCCCTTGCTAGGGAACCTTTGGCAAAAAGACTGGAACTTGCCAATGTCACTGATTATGCTGAGGAGTAGGATCACAGTCTATTTCTGAGGCAAGTATGACTAAGGTTGTGAAAACAGATGCAGAATGGCAAGCTCAACTGACTCCTGAGCAGTACTATGTCACCCGCAAAAAGGGAACGGAGCGCGCCTTCACGGGCTGCTACTGGAATAACAAAAAGCCCGGTCTCTATCGCTGTGTCTGCTGCGGCACACCCCTCTTTCGCTCCGAGACAAAGTATGATTCCGGCACGGGTTGGCCCAGTTTTTGGCAGCCCCTTGATCCCAACAATATCCGCATGGAGCGGGATCTTTCCCACGGCATGGTGCGCACGGAAGTCTTGTGTGCTGTCTGCGATGCCCACCTGGGTCATGTCTTTGAGGATGGCCCGCCACCCACAGGACTGCGCTACTGCATTAACTCAGCGGCACTGGCATTTATCCCTGAATCTGCCGCCTCTTCATGAGTCCCGTGATTGAGCAACTGCAAAGTCTCAACCGCATTTTGGTCAAACTGGCACGGCGGCAGCCCTTCCATGGGGCGAACTTTGAGGAGATTTTGCAGGATATTCTCTGTACGAGTGCCCGGAGTCTCAATGTGGCACGGGTGAGTCTTTGGTTTTACGCCAGCGATCGCCAGCAGATTGAATGTGTGCACCTGTTTCCAGCGTCGGGGCAAGGGTTGACGGCAGGGATGAAGCTGACCGCCAGTGACTATCCTCGCTACTTTGCGGCTTTACAAGAGGAGCGCACGATTACCGCCCATGAGGCCTGGGTTGATCCGCGCACCCAAGAGTTTCGCCAAAGTTACCTCGAACCCCTTGGCATTACCTCGCTGCTGGATGTGCCTATTTGGGTCGAAGGGGTGATGATGGGCATTCTCTGCCATGAGCACGTGGGGCCGCCTCGCCAGTGGACGGTGGCGGAGGAGCAGTTTGCTGCTTCCCTGGCTGATCTCCTGTCCTTGGTAGTGGCAAGTCGCGATCGCCACCGCGCCCTCAAAGCCCTAGAGGAAAGTGAAGCCCGCTTGGCCACCTTCTTTCAAGCCACCTCTGAGGCAGTCGTCATCCATGAGCAGGGGACAATTCTCGATGTGAATGCAGCCACCGAACGGCTGTTTGGCTATAGGGCTGCAGAACTGGTGGGTCAGTCGGTGTTATTGCTGACACATCCAGAATCGCGATCGCTGATTTTAGAGCGAATTCAGCAGCCAACGGATGTTCCCTTTGAAGCTCTTGCTCGCACCAAAAGTGGTGAAGTACGGATTGTTGAGGTTCAGGGAAAATCAATTGTCTATCAGGGGCGCTGGGCACGGGTGGTGGGGATCCGGGATATTACACAACGTAAAACCGCTGAACAGAAGGTGCAATTGGCTGCCCAACAGCAACAACTACTTGCGGAAATTGCCCTGCGCCTTCGCCAAACGCTGGAACTGCCAGAGGTGCTCAATACCACAGTGGTGGAAGTGCGCCGCTATCTCCTCAGCGATCGCGTGTTTATTGTCTCTTTTGATCCGAGCACAGAAGAAATTCAAGTGGTGGCTGCGGCCATGGCTCCCCAGTGGCACACGAACCTGGAGGCTCTCCTGCAAAACGTGCCTTATCGTTCACAGCTGCTGACGACACCGGCCCCCCTCTCCTGCGGGCAGGAAAGTCTTGATTCCCATCTGCGACAGGTGTATGAAGCGCACCACATCCAATCCTGCCTGCTGATTCCAATCCAACATCAGCCCCAAGGCCTGTGCTTTTTACTGGGTGTCCACCAATGTGACCGCCAGCGAGAGTGGCAGCCCCACGAACGCGCTTTCTTGGAGCAGCTGGCAACTCAGGTAGCGATCGCCCTCCAGCAAGCAGAACTTTATCAACAATTGGCAGCCTTGAATGCCAATTTGGAACAGCAGATAGCCGAGCGCACTGGGCAGTTGCAGCAGAAAATGAGTGAACTGGAGGAACTCAACCGCCTCAAGGATATCTTCTTGCATGCGGTGTCCCATGATTTACGCACCCCGGTCCTAGGTACCCTCATGCTGATTAACCATCTCTTGCAGAGCAACACCAGCGACACGATTGCTGTACCCCGCAGCACCTTAACCTGTATTCAGCACAGCCAGCAGCGTCAACTGCATCTGATTGACACACTGCTGCATATCCAGGTGGACCGGCAACCTTCCCTCTCCTTGGCGATCGCCCCCACATCCTTAGCGACGCTTGTCAACGACATCTTGGCTGATTTGCAACCGCTGCTTCAGAAAAATAAAGCGACGGTGAACCTACAAATTCCTCCCACATTGCCCCTTGTGCCCGTTGATCCTATCCAACTGCGACGAGTCTATGAGAATTTGATCACCAACGCCCTAAAACACAATTGTCCTGGGATAACCCTCACGCTGATCGCAGAGGAACAGGGAGATAGCGTTTACTGCATTGTCAAGGATAATGGCGTCGGCATCCCCCCTGAGCAGCAATCACACCTCTTTGAGCTCTATTATCGTGGCGGTGCAAGCCACCTTCGTACGGGCATCGGTTTAGGTTTATATCTCTGCCGACAAATTATTATCGCTCATGGGGGGGAGATCGGAGTCAAAGAGGGGGATTCCGAGGGAGCAACTTTTTGGTTTCGGATTCCCTTAGCCGACCGAATTTAGCGAATAGGCAGGCAGCCCCGCACTGTTACCCTTGACAAACCCAAGGCAAAAGCGAGACACTTAAGGCCAATATCATCTTTTTATCTCGGTTTTGTGTAAAATGGCCAGTTGAAGTTTCCTGTTTTAACTTTACTCTCGTGGACATTTGTGCATAGGTTCCCTTCTAGCCACGAAACTAAGATTGTTAAAACACGAGAAATCCCATCTGGCTTTTACATTTCTGACCTGTCGCGGCAACAATACCACGGCACTTCAGAAGGGTTATACAACTCATACATTTACATTGACTTAGGAGCAATAGTGAGTCGTTATGTTGGGCAAACTCCGTGACCTGATGGGTCTAACCCCCGAAAGTGACATCTACGATGAGGAATACCCTCAAGGAACGGCACGAACACTAACCAGAGAAGCTGATGTGGAACCGCTGCCCACATCGCGGCCAAGCCTGAGTCATGACTTTGACACCAGTTCATCCCCTTCGGTGACCACTGGTTCAGTACCGACAGGATCAACTGCCTCCAATGTGATTGGTATGCCTAATGCCGGCCGTTGGTGGGGGGCAGTGGCCGAAGTATTGGTGATGCAGCCCCGCAGTTTTAGTGAAATGCCTGAGGTGATCAAAGCCCTCAAGGAGCGCAAGTCTGTGGTGCTCAATCTGACCTTGATGGAGCCAGAGCAAGCCCAACGCTCGGTGGATTTTGTTGCCGGTGCCACGTTCACCATTGATGGCCATCAAGAGCGTATTGGCGAGAGTATTTTCCTCTTTACGCCAAGCTGTGTCCAAGTGAGTACCCAAGTCGGCGGCGTTCGCCCAAGTGCCACACCAACCCCCACACCCCCGCCCGCTTGGGGTATGGATGCCCAACAACAGCGTAGTGCCTAGGGTGCCTGCCGTTGGGATCATTGGCTGTGGCCGCATGGCGGAGGCAATGCTTTCGCGGCTGCTTGTGAATGGTCTATTGCCAGACCAGGTGTGGGTATCGGCGCGATCGCCCCAGCGGCAACAGTACTTAGCCCACACCTACGGGGTTAGAGTAGCAACGAACCTAGAGGTAGCCACTGCCGAAACGCTCCTAGTGGCGGTCAAGCCACAGGTCTTTGCCGAGATTGAGTCGGAACTCGCGGATACGCCGGTAGCTCAGGAGATGGGGGTTGTCCTTTCTATCATGGCGGGCATCCATAGTGGGCGGCTGCGGCGGCTTTTTCCCCAGCGGTTGATCTTTCGGGCGATGCCGAATACACCAGCACAGGTGGGTGCCGGCGTGATTGCCCTTGCGAGTGACAGTGCCGCCAGTGAACTGGAGGTTCAAAAGATTAAGAATTTGTTGGGGGTGCTGGGGCAGGTGGTGGCTGTCAGTGAAGGGCAAATGGATGCGGTCACGGCGCTGTCTGGCTCTGGCCCTGCCTTTGTTGCTCTAATTGTCGAGGCCCTCTGTGATGCTGGGGTAGCGGTGGGCCTATCGCGATCGCTGACACAGGAACTCGTTTATGGCACAATAGCAGGCACAGTACAATTACTTAAGGAGCGTGGGCTGCATCCGGCGCAACTCAAGGATGCGGTCACCAGTCCTGCGGGGACAACCATTGCGGGTCTCGAAGTACTGGAAGCTGCCGGTATGCGTGGAACCCTTATGCAAACGGTAAAAGCGGCCTACGAGCGTTCCCAAGCCCTCAATTAAGTGCCTATGCCCAACTCTCCCACAACCGCTGATCCCCCCGCCATTGAAGGTTTAGATGTGAAGGTGGTGTTCATTGACTCCTTTGCCTGTGTTACTGCCATCACCGCCCTGGGTTTGAGCCAAATTGGCCACTGCAGTCTATTGTCTTCTGTACCCTACCGTTGGGGATTCGCCGTGGGAGCGATCGCCGCCTATCGGAATCATACGAAAATTCTGGCGCTGACCCTCTCGCAACTGGTGCAGCGGGAGGCAGGGCTCAAGGACAAGGGCTACGCCGTGAGTGAAACCGCAGAGAAGTTGACCATTGATTGCTCGCCCCAAAGCTGGCAATGGGGGGCAACCATTCTGGAAAATTTGGGCGATCGCCGGCGCCTGTATAGCCGTGCGGTCACGATTCGGCAACTGCAACCACACTTGGCTGAGGGTGGACTGTGACTGACTTGGGACGTGTAATTACCGCCATGATTACGCCATTTACAGCCGATGGCGCGATCGCCTACGATGTGGCGGCAAAACTGGCACAGCACCTTGTGGCCAATGGCTCCGATGGCATTGTTGTTTGCGGCACCACCGGCGAATCTCCCACCCTCACTTGGGAAGAGGAATTTCAACTCTTTCAAACGGTGCAGCAGGCTGTGGCGGGCAAAGCCAAAATTATTGCCGGTACGGGTTCCAACTCCACGCGGGAAGCTGTTTATGCCACGGCAAAGGCCGCAGAACTCGGCCTCGATGGTGCGCTCTTGGTTGTCCCCTACTACAACAAACCGCCCCAAGAAGGACTCTACGCCCATTTTCAAGCGATCGCCAAGGCAGTGCCGGACTTTCCCCTCATGCTCTACAACATCCCCGGCCGCACCGGGCAAAACCTGCTGCCAGAAACAGTCATCCGCCTTGCTGAGTACCCAAACATTGTTGCCATCAAAGAAGCCAGCGGCAGCCTTGATCAAGCCAGTACCCTGCGCGCTGCTCTACCGCCGACCTTTCGCATTTACTCCGGCGATGATTCCCTGACGTTGCCACTACTGGCCGTTGGTGGTTATGGTGTAGTCAGCGTGGCTAGTCACCTTGTTGGCTCACGCATTCAAGAAATGATCCAAGCCTTTGTCCAAGGAGACACGGCCAAAGCCACAGCTATTCACTGTCAACTATTGCCACTGTTCAAGGTTTTATTTGTGACGACAAACCCGATTCCGATCAAAGCCGCCCTTAGCCTCCAAGGTTGGTCAGTGGGTGAACCCCGACTGCCCCTCACGTCTGCGAGTGACGCTGTGATTGGCCAATTGAAGGCTGTTTTAGATGACCTTGGCCTACTGCAGTCTTAAGACAACGCCGGGCATTTCCCAAGCTGCACCTTTTTTGTTCGTTTCATTGTAAGGAGACCTATGAGTCAATCCGCTGCAACTGCTGCCCTAAAAATTATTCCCCTCGGTGGGCTGCATGAAATTGGCAAGAACACCTGCGTTTTTGAATTCCAAGATGAAATTATTTTGTTGGATGCAGGGCTGGCCTTTCCCACGGATGGGATGCACGGGGTCACTATCGTCCTACCTGACATGACCTACCTGCGGCAAAATCGCGACAAAATCAAGGGGATGGTTGTGACCCACGGCCATGAAGATCACATTGGTGGCATCCCTTTTCATCTGAAGCAGTTTGATATTCCTGTCATCTATGGCCCGCGCCTTGCCATGGCGCTACTGCAAGGGAAACTGGAAGAGGCGGGGGTTGCCGATCGCACCGAACTTCGCCCTGTACAGCCTCGGGAAATGGTGCGCTTGGGCAAAAATTTCCTTGTGGAGTATATCCGCAATACCCACTCCATTGCCGATAGCTTCTCGGTGGCGATTCATACCCCCATTGGCGTGATTATCCACACAGGGGATTTCAAGTTTGATTTTACCCCCGTTGATGGCGAATGCTTTGACCTGCAGCGGCTAGCGGAGCATGGGGAGAAGGGGGTGCTCTGCCTCATTAGTGACTCCACCAACTCAGAAGTCCCCGGCCATACCCCCTCGGAGCGATCTGTCTTTCCCAACTTGGATCGTGCCTTTAGCCAAGCGGAGGGGCGGATTATTTTTACTACCTTTGCCTCTTCGGTGCATCGTCTCAGTATGGCCTTGGAATTGGCTCAAAAGCATGGCCGCGTGGTCTCGGTCTTGGGTCGCTCGATGCTCAATGTGATTGCCCATGCCCGGCAGTTGGGCTATATTCGCTGCCCCGATGATCTCTTTGTGCCGCTGCACATGATGCACAAGTACCCGGATCATCAGGTGATGTACCTCACCACGGGCTCCCAAGGGGAACCCCTCTCTGCCCTGACGCGGATTTCCAAGGGGGAACACAACAAAATTAAAATCCGCCCCGGGGATACTGTCATTCTCTCGGCTCACCCGATTCCAGGGAACACGATTGCCGTGGTGAACATGATCGATCGCCTGATGCTGCAAGGCGCCAAAGTCATCTATGGTCGCGAACAGGGCATTCACGTCTCTGGTCATGCCTGCCAAGAGGATCAAAAGCTGATGCTGGCCTTGACGAAGCCCAAGTTCTTTTTACCTGTGCATGGAGAACACCGCATGTTGGTGAAACACGCCCAAACGGCTCAGAGCATGGGTATTCCCCCTGAGAATATGGTCATTATTGACAACGGCGATGTGGTGGAACTGACCCGTGACTCGATTCGGGTCATAGATAAGGTACCCGCTGGCATTGAGCTACTGGATCGCGGTGGCATTGTCAAAGCCCATGTGCTGCAAGAGCGGCAACAACTGGCTGAGGAAGGCATTATCACCGTGGCGGTGGCGGTGGGGACTGATGGCAGTCTGAAAGCTACGCCCGAAGTTCACCTGCGGGGCGTGGTCACAGCCATTGAGCCACAGGCTTGGCAGGCTTGGGTACAGGCCACGGTTGAAACCGCCTTGAGCGATCGCTGGAGTGAATATGCCCGCAATGGCGATGTGGACTGGGCGGGGGTCAAAGCCCACATTGAACGGGAACTGGTGCGACTGGTGCGCCGTGAACTTCAGGGCAATGCCTCAGTCCTATTGCTCCTGCAACCCATCGAAGTCACCCCCCCTGTGGCAACAGGAATCCGCCGGCGTCGCAGCACGACTTCTGTGGTTGGCTAGGGACCAGAGCCACCCCTTGCCTAGGGTTCTGCGTTTGCAGGCGGCTGCTTTCCTAGGAAACATTGGGGAGATGGATGGCAGACAATGGCACTTTTCCCTGAGGGGTACGGGGAATGTGGTCAACCGGAACCCAGCGCTTGGGGCATTTGTAGGCGCTGCACTGCTGCTTGAGCCATCTGCTGAGGACTTCCGGGGAAGCCTCTCCCACATAGAGAGCAACGACCTGTTCGCCCCAAAGGGGGTCGGGGGCGCCGTAAATATAGATATCTTGCACAAGGCCGCTGTTGAGCAGTAATGCCTCTAGCTCTTCAGGGTAGATATTCTCGCCACCGCTGATGATTTTGCGGCTGCTGCGTCCCAAAATGTAGAGGCGCTCGTCTCGCCATTGAGCGCGATCGTCGGTTGGGAAGATGGCTGAGTGAAAGAACTCAGGGTAATAGCCAAGGGCAAGGGAAGCCGCCTGAATCTGAATCTCGCCCGTAGGGGTCAAATCAATCTGGGCATGGGGTAAGACTTGACCACAGGAGCGATCGCCCGCCCAAAATTCCCCCTGTCGCTGGGCACAGATCATACCTGCGGTTTCTGTCATTCCATAGGTGAGACATAAGGGCAATCGCTGCGTTGCCGCTTCCTCTAACAGTTGTAACCAGGTGGGGCCGCCGCCAATAAAAATCCCCCTTAACTTCCCTAACCACGGTAGCGGTTCCGTGAGCACCTGCTGCAGTTGCCGAGGCACCAGCGAGAGCCACAGATCAAGATTGGCAGGGGGTATGGTTTGCCGTAAGTCCTGTAAATGGCTCGCCAGATAGAGTTCTCCCCCACTCCATAGCGATCGCACCACGGGCATCAGGCCACTGACATGGTACAAGGGCAAAATACTCAGGCAATGAATCGTTGATTGCTGGAGATGACTTTGCAGCCCCATCACCGCTGCCTGCAGGCTGTCCACCGTGTGAATTGCCCAACGCAACCGCCCTTGCGTGCCGCCAGTGGGAATTAGAATCCAGCCCTGGGGCCATCGTTCTCCAGATCCTTGGGGGTCTAGGGGGGGCACCCTTCCCCAAGCCATAAAATTCTGCGGCAAGATTGCTGCCACCTGCTGCCACTCTTGGGACTGCCATTGGGGATTGGCCAGTAACAGGGGCGTGCCTGTGGAGAGTGCTGCTAGAAAACCCCTGAGAAAAGAGAGGGGATCGGGTTCGGCGAGCACGAGTACCGTTGGCTGCTGCTGCTGGAGTTGCGCCTGACCGTGGGCTAATTGTTCGAGGAGGATGGCGGTAGCACTGTGCCATTGTCCGTGGCGGGCGCACCACAGCCAGTGAGGGGCAATACTCGTAAGGTTTTGTAACAAATTTGTCCTGCACCTCCCGAAACCAATGGGTAAAATCAAAGGATGAAGGAGTGCGTTTAGGAGAGAGCAGCCTGAGTATTCAACAGATGCAACGGGTAGCGGCAATTACTGACCCTAGCCTTAAACTAGCATGGACCGCCGCCTATGCCGCCGACGATCGCAAGGGAGTGGATATCTGTCTTTTAGATGTAAGGGGCGTGTCCTACCTCAGTGATTACTTTGTGATCATTACGGGACTCTCAAAAACCCAAGTGCGTGCCATTTACCAAGGGATTGAGGAGGCGGCTCTCGAACATTGCCAACGCCAACCCCAACATATTGAAGGCCAAGCGGAATGTTCATGGGTGCTGATGGACTACGGTGATGTGATTGTCCATGTGCAGTTGCCCAAGGAGCGCCAATACTACAACCTTGAGGCCTTCTGGGGCCATGCCCAGCGCCTTCCCTTTGCGCCCTTGGTGACGACCTAGGGGGTACAGGTAGGCGGTTCTTTTTGGCCTGCTACGGGGGGCGATCGCCAAACATAGCGCCATACCGCTTCTCGCACCCTTGACCCCTATTGCTGCCCCATTCCCAGAGTCAGGGCCCGACTGATTTGCTCACGGGTTCTCCTCCTAGCCGAACAACTACCCCTAACTCTGCCCGTTATCCTCTATCAATCGCAACTGGCCGCGAAACGCTACACGCTGTTGCAAAATGCGAGCGATCGCACCGCAGTACTCACCTTTGATCTGGCAACCTGAGCACCCTTGCCGCCTACAAATCGTAGCCCCGCCATCAAGACACTGGGGCAACGGAACAGTGTGGGGTTTTGGACACAGCCTGAGCAACCCCTAACGCTTACGGGGACTATTGGCAGCGGTTTGGTATGGTGAAGATAAAGAAAGGATAAAAACAGTTTATCTGCCCATCCACCATGACCTCCTCCAACGCCACCTCCAACCTTGATCGTGAGTCAGTTTGGCATGCTCTGAGTGCCGATGAAGCCATTAGCCGTCTTGGGAGTGATCCCCAACAGGGGTTAAGTTTTGCAGAAGTGCAACGGCGACAAGCCCAATATGGGCGCAATGAACTTGTTGACAATGGCCGCCGCCCCCGCTGGCAGATCTTCACGGATCAGTTTCGCAATGTAATGCTGATCATGCTGCTGGTGGTGGCCTTCATTTCTGGCACATTGGAGATTCTTGAATCCCTCCAGGAAAACAGGATTCCCTTCCCCAAGGACGCAACCGCAATTCTGGTGGTGGTGATTCTCAATGCCATTTTGGGCTATGTTCAAGAAGCCCGGGCTGAGGAGGCTCTAGCAGCCCTGAAAAATATGGCCGCACCCAAGGTGCGTGTCCTGCGGGAAGGCAAAGTCATGGCAATTGACTCCCCTGAACTGGTTGTCGGGGATATTTTCTTTTTGGAAACGGGGGTAAAAGTGGCTGCCGATGGTCGGCTTCTAGAAGCCGTTAACCTGCAAATCCGCGAGGCTGCCCTTACAGGTGAAGCAGAAGCCGCTAGTAAAAATGCTGCGAACATTTTGCCCCTTGATACTGAAGTGGGCGATCGCGCCAATCTAGTGTTTGCAGGCACAGAGGTCAGCCAAGGGCGAGGGGTCGCCGTCGTCACCGCGATCGGCATGGATACCGAACTCGGGAAAATTGCTGCTGCCCTCCAAGGGGTCGAGCAGGAACCCACACCACTGCAAAAACGGATGACCGAGCTGGGAAATCGCTTAGTGGGGTTTTCCTTGGTGCTGGTGAGCATTGTTGTGATGGCGGGGGGGCTGTACGACCCTTCACTGCTGCGGCATCTCATTGAAGTTTCCCTGAGTATGGCGGTGGCAGTGGTCCCCGAAGGCTTGCCCGCTGTGATTACCGTCACCCTTGCCTTGGGAACGCAACGGATGGTGAAACGCCATGCCCTGATTCGTCGGCTGCCGGCAGTAGAGACATTGGGGAGTGTGACAGTTATCTGCTCCGACAAAACAGGTACCCTCACCCAAAACAAAATGGTGGTGCAGGCGATCGCCACAACGTCCTATCGTGCCAAGGTGAGGGGCAATGGCTATGAACCCAAGGGGGACTTTTACGACGCCAATACCGATGACCCCTTAGCACTGTACGAACGGCACCTACTGCTACTGGCAGGGGCACTGTGTAATGATGCCCTGCTCAAACAACACGCAGCCGAATGGGTGATCCTCGGTGACCCGACAGAAGGCTCCCTCCTGCCCTTGGCCGCCAAGGGGGGCATTGATCTGAAAGCGCTACGGGAAACGGCGGAGCGGGTCGCTGAGTTTCCCTTTGATGCCAATCGCAAGCGCATGAGTACCCTCTATCGCAGTGAGTCTGTTCCTGCGATTCCCGCCAAGGAACCCTACTGGATGATCACCAAAGGGTCACCCGAGCTAACCCTGGAACGCTGTCAATGGCGGCAGGTGGGACAAGAGATTCAACCCCTAACACTGGCGGAGCGCCAAGAGATTCTCGCTGAAAACGATCGCTTTGCCGCTCAGGGTCTGCGGGTCTTGGGGATTGCCCATCGCTACTGGTCAGAGTTGCCGCCGCCAGAGAGTGTCGAGACCAGTGAGCAGGAGTTAATTTGGTTGGGGCTGGTGGGCATTCTTGATCCCCCCCGCCCGGAGGTGCTGGAGGCCGTCGCCACCTGTCGCACTGCCGGCATTCGCCCGATGATGATTACAGGCGATCATCCACTGACTGCCCAGGCGATCGCCAGTCAAATTGGCATCTGTGAGTGGGGCGCTCCGACCCTCACGGGTCGGAACATTGAAAAAATGAGTAGCGAGGAATTGGATGCTGTCACCCCCACCGTCAGCGTCTATGCCCGGGTTTCCCCAGAACATAAACTGCGGATTGTCAAATCGCTGCAACGTCACGGTGAAATTGTGGCCATGACTGGCGATGGTGTGAATGATGCCCCCGCTCTTAAACAAGCGGATATCGGGGTAGCCATGGGGATGACGGGTACTGATGTCACCAAGGAAGCCAGTGATATGGTGCTCTTGGATGATAACTTTGCTACGATTGTGGCCGCTACCGAGCAAGGGCGAGTCATTTACAGCAACATTCGTCGCTTTATTAGATACATTCTCGGCTCCAATATTGGCGAAGTGATTACGATCGCCTGCTCACCCCTGCTGGGACTAGGGGGCGTTCCCCTAACGCCCTTGCAAATTCTCTGGATGAACCTAGTCACTGATGGCCTACCTGCCCTTGCTCTGGCCGTTGAACCGGGGGACCCTGAGGTCATGAAGCGCCCTCCCATTCAGCCGAATGAGAGCATTTTTGGCCGCGGCATGGGTTCCTACATGATTCGCGTTGGCTTGATCTTGGCCATCGTCGGCATTGCCCTCATGGTATGGGCGTATAGCTACACTGCCGAGCACATGGAGGGGGGTCTAGATCCACAGCGTTGGACAACTATGGTCTTTACCACCCTCTGCCTTTCCCAAATGGGTCATGCCCTTGCTGCTCGTTCGAGTACACGACTGACCATTGAAATGAACCCCGCCTCCAATCTCTTTGTTTGGGCATCGGTTATTTTGACAACGATTCTGCAACTACTGCTAATCTATGCTCCACCCCTGCGGCAGTTTTTTGGTACCTACCTGATCTCGGGAACTGAGCTAGCCGTCTGTATTGGCTTTAGCATGCTTGTCTTTGTCTGGGTGGAGCTGGAGAAACTGGTGTTGCGGCTATTCAATAAGGGCCCAGAACTCAAGCTATTGGAATAGGCTCCCTAAAAGCCCATCACCTTGGCCACGGTTTGTTCTGTGGGTTCAATGTGGCGGTGGAAGCGATCGCTCTCCTGCTTGAGCGCTGTTTCTGGATCCTTGAGGCCATTGCCCGTCAGCACACAAACTACCGTGGCACCGCTGGGCACCTGATCTGCTAACTTCAAAAGGCCAGCCACAGAAGCGGCACTCGCAGGTTCACAGAAGATTCCTTCCTCGGAGGCCAGCAGACAATAGGCATTCAGGATTTCCTCATCCGTAACGGCATTAAAGGCACCTTGGCTGGCTTCCTTGACCGCGATCGCCCGTTGCCAGTTGGCAGGATTGCCAATACGAATGGCCGTCGCAACCGTTTCGGGATGCATAACAATCTCACCCTTGACAAGGGGGGCAGACCCCGCTGCTTGAAAGCCCATCATCCGCGGCAGGCGATCGCAACGGTTTTGCTCACGATACTGGCAAAAGCCCATCCAGTAGGCGGTAATGTTACCGGCATTGCCCATAGGAATGCAGAGCCAGTCGGGGGCATTGCCCAAGCTATCTACCACCTCAAAGGCCGCTGTTTTCTGTCCTTCCAGCCGATAGGGATTGACGGAATTGACCAGGGTCACGGGGTAGGTTTCCGCCATGAGGCGCACAATTTCCAAGGCTTTATCAAAGTTGCCCTCAATGGCAATGACTTCAGCACCATACAGAAGCGCTTGGGCGAGTTTTCCTTGGGCAACATAGCCCTCTGGCACCAGGACATAGGCGCGTAGTCCAGCTCGTCGGGCATAGGCCGCCGCAGCGGCTGAGGTATTCCCTGTGCTGGCACAAATCACCGCCTCAGCACCTACTTCCTTGGCCTTGGAAATGGCCATGGTCATGCCGCGATCCTTGAAGCTCCCGGTGGGGTTAAGGCCATCGTACTTGACATAAACTGAGACGTTGCGGCCAATCCGCGCTGCAATTTGAGGCACCGGAATCAATGGCGTATTCCCCTCATAGAGGGTGATCACTGGGGTGCGATCGCTCACGGGCAAAAAGTCACCGTAGGCGTGAATTAGGCCATGCCAAGCAGGACGGATGGGGGGAGCAGAGAGGGTTACAGGCACAGGTACGCAGTCAAGAAATATGAATAAACTTGAGGCTGAGGATAGAGTGCAGCCACACAGTAGGATAATTTTAGCCATCAGGGGTTACACTTGCCAATTGCCTCGCTGGGGGAGAGCTACACAATGCGTTTAATTTTGATTCGTCATGGAGAAGCTGTTGGCAATGATTCGGGCGTCATGCTGGGACGGCAAGATGTGCCCCTCACAGAACGGGGACGGCAGCAAGCCCTTGCCCTGCGGGAAAAACTCCCCCGACCGAATACCATTTACACCAGTCCACTGCAACGCTGCTACGATACGGCTACGCTGATGAATCCCTGTCCCGACTTAAAAATTCAAGAGCTAGCGGAGTTAATTGAAATTGATCAAGGAATTTTTACGGGACTGACATGGGCACAGGCACAGGCACGACATCCTGGCCTCTGTGAAGAACTGGAAGAGAGCGATCACCTGATTCCAGTCCCCGAAGCCGAGTCAATGGCCATGGCTTGGCAGCGGGCAAAACAGGCTTGGAAACAACTGCGACGCCACAGCGATGAGGACTGCGTTTGGTGTATTAGTCATGGCGGTTTTTTGCAGTGCCTCATTAGTGTGGTGCTGGGGAGCGATCGCCTCTGGGGAATGGAGATTCCCCCCGCCGCTTGGTTTGACTTCTCAGTACGGCTGGATTTAGATGGACGCTTTGAAGCGGAAAATACCCGCTGGTGGCGCATCAATGCCTTCAATCAGTTCCCCTAGCCATCCAGCCGCATTAGGTTGTCAACAAACTGCACTGGGCGCAACTAGGGTAAAGATGGCGCCCGCAAAACACTGAGACCCTCAGCTAAGGAATTGTTACCCAGCACGCTTCTTCATCAAATTCATCAACTAAACGAAAGCGTTGAAATGTTCCTCGGCCGCTTTGGCGATCGATCCAGATGGGCAGGCTAATCAGACCGCGGTTGTCCCGAATGAGCCAGTGGATTGAACCGTCGTTGTCACGATAGGGGCGGATGCCATTCACCAGTGCCCAGGATTCTCCTAGACTGAGCCCCCCAAAGCGAGTGATTTGAGCGGGGGTGGAAAGGGCCCTCGCCACCCGGTCGGCGAGCTTCACTGTCCCCGCTTCTTTATTGGAATCAATCTGGACAACCACTTTCAAATCTGTGAGCAGTTCGTGGTAATTGGGTTTTGAGAACTGGCTAGTTGAATAAGTTCCCAAGTTTTGTTTGCTGTACTTATGATGCCGTTGCTTCCTCAAAATTCGGGAGATTGGTGGATCGCCACCGATGATGCCAATGGCTAGCTTCACTCCCTGATGTTTGTTTATGTCAACTTCCCCTACAAGGGATAGAAGAAGTCCATAAATTGTGGATGGCGGTGGGTAACGATAGGTTTCTTTGTAGTCTCGGGCAAAGTTGCGGGGAAAACTGGTACAGGGACAATCAATGTAAAGTTGCATTAGGCAGGCACCTTAATGTTCAGTTGTTGCTGGAGTTGTTCTTTGGCTTGGGCGATCGCTTCCTTTACCCCACGGTAGACTTGAACCCCTAAGGTCTTTAACTGCTCACCATAGGGAGTATCCGCTATCTCACCGCCAACAATTAACTCATTAGCTTTTACATCCCCCACTTCAATCAGCCGCACTAGCTGTGGGCAGCCCACCGATTCCCCAATGCGTTTGAACACGCCCATAATCCAAGGGCTTGGATCATCTGTTATCCGCAGAACAATTGACTCTGGGCGAAAGTCGTACAAGAAGCGAGCATGGTTGCCCCCCACATGACGTACAGCGCCAATGGCATCCAAGGCTAACAGTGCCCGCTCAGGTTTGCTCAGGCCTTCAGGCGTGAGGGCAATCGTGTATTGATAGGCAGTGTGGTGAACCTCAGTGTTATGAATCGAGGTTTTGCCCTTCTCACCTCCCTTGGAACCAAAGGTCACATCGCCCCAGTAGGGGTCAAGGCTCATAGCACGGCTAACTTCCAAGGCACCGCGCCGTTTTCTGGTG
>NZ_DVDW01000018.1:0-43128 GCF_015296045.1 Thermosynechococcus sp. M3746_W2019_013
ATTGGCAAACTTACCTCAACCAGAAACAGCAAGACACTGCCCAGCATAGGCTAAGCGCCACCCCTTGCCCAGGGGTTGAATGTTACCCCAGAAGATTTAAGGGGATCTAGGGATAAGTTATTGGCCCATCAGTGCTATAACGACACGATAAAAAGACAACTACGCCAACATCTCAGAGTAGAAACAGTTAGGAGATGCTTGGTAAACCTGGGTAATGGTGGCGGCCAGTCGTTGCATGCCAAGGGCAATTTCCTCATTACTGGCGGTGAGACTAATGCGTAAGCACTCCTGTTTGTGGCGCCACGGCTCCGTTAAGCCGGGGAAAAAGGAACTGCCGGGAACAACAATCACACCTGCTCGTTTCAAGTGTTGATACAATTCCCAATCCGTCATGGGTAAATCCCGTAGCCACAACCACGCAAAAATCGCCCCTTCACCGCGATGCAAAAACCAAGGAATGTCGTTGGGTAAAGCACTGCGTAGGGCGTCTTCGAGAATTGTAAACTTGCGCTGATAGAAGGGGCGAATGACATTGACAGACACTTCGGCGAGGGCACCGTTGGCAATGGCTAAAGCGGCGATCGCCTGACCGTAGCGGGAGGCATGAATGCAGGCATTGGTTTGAAAGGCTTCAAGGACACTCAAAATCTCGCGATCGCCAATGGCAATCCCCACCCGTTCCCCCGGCAGCCCTGCTTTTGAAAGGCTGAGGCAGTGGACAATGTTCCCGCCAAAAACGGGCGCTAGTTCGGTAAAATTCAAACTGGGGTAGGGTGGCCCATAGGCAGCATCAATCAGCACCGGCACGCCATAGGGCACAGCCAAATCGGCAATTTGGCGCACCTCTAGGTCTGTGAGTACATTTCCCGTTGGATTGCAGGGACGGGAGAAGATTACACAGCCCGTGGTGTCGTCAATGTGCAGTTGTTGAAAGTCTGGACGATACTTAAAGGTGTGATCCGCTTCAAAAACCTCAAGGCGCGGACGATAGGCAACAACGGTATTGGGGGTAAGGCTGACGCCACCGTAGCCTGTGTATTCGGGACTTAAAGGAAGAACGACTTTCTTTAATTGACCGTTGGCGCTCAAGCCCCCAAAGGCATTGGCAGCAAAGAAGTAGAGGGCCTGACTGCCGGGGGTGACAAGGACGTTGCGCTCCGTCAGGTTCAAACCATAGCGGCGATTAAAATCATCGACAACAGCAGCAATCAACGGTTCATACCCTTGGCTGGCACCATAGCGGCAGACCACTTGGCCAAATTCTGGGCTGGCCATCAGTTCGTGGGTACAGTCACGCCACAGTTGCTCGACCTCAGGGAGAATGAGGGGGTTGCCTGCACTCAGGTTAATGAGGTCTTGGCCGCGATTCAGGCGCAGCGTCTCGATAATATCCTTCATGATTGCCCGGACTCCCGTCAGTTGGGACATTTGCTGGCCAATCTGGGAGAGTGCAGGATTCATAGGCAAAGGACATAGACAGTATTGGTTAGGATAGCATCTGCGCTTCTATTCAGGGACAGATAGAACCAATAGACACGGTCAATGCTGCTCTGCGGTAGGTCACTGTAACATAACGTTAGAATAGGTCAAGAACTGTAAGGGATTCATGGCAGCCTTTATCCCCTTCGTCGGCAAAGCTTCATCCCCGGGGCGATCGCTCGTGATTGGGGTGATTGCCGCGGGCCTAGTGGGCGGTGCTGGACTATTTCTCTGGCGATCGCGCCAAACGCCCCTTGACCTAGATCGCTACACCGTCTCCGTTCAAGACAGTCGCGATTTAGTTGCTCGCATCGCGGCCACGGGCAAAGTAGTGCCTGTGCAAACTGTCAATATCAGTCCAAAGCGAGCGGGTCTTTTGGCAGAACTGTACGTCGAACAGGGGGATCGGGTGAAAGCGGGTCAAATCATTGCCCGTATGGACAACCGCGATGAACAAGCGCAACTCGCCCAAGCCCAAGCCAACCTAGCGGACGCCATTGCCCGTCGCGATCGCATCGTTGCCGGGAACCGGGCTGAGGAAATTGCCCAAGCCGCAGCCCAAGTGCGAGCCGCCACCACCCGCGCTCAATTGGCAGAAGAACGCCTGAAACGCAATGAATTCTTGGCGGCGGAGGGGGCGATTCCCCGCGATACCTTGGATGAACTAAGAGCGAATCGCGATAGTGCGATCGCCAACCTCAATGAAGCCCAAAAGCGTTTGCAACTCTTACAGCGTGGCTCCCGCAGTGAAGACATCCGTCAAGCAGAAGCCGCAGTGGCTGCCGCCCAAGCCCAAGTCCAAGCCGCCCGTGCTGCCCTCGAAGATACCGTGATTCGTGCTCCTTTTACGGGGATCATTACCCAAAAGTACGCCAATCCAGGAGCCTTTGTAACCCCCACCACCACAGCCTCGGCGACAACCTCTGCCACTTCCACCTCCATTGTGGCGATCGCTGAGGGGTTAGAAATTCTTGCCGAAGTACCAGAAGTGGATATTGGCCAAGTGCTCGTGGGGCAACCCGTTGAAATCCGTGCCGATGCCTATCCAGGGGAAACCTTTCAAGGGCGGGTGCGGCTAGTAGCTCCCGAGGCAGTGGTGGAGCAAAATGTCACCTTCTTTCAGGTGCGGGTTTCCTTGGTGACAGGGCTAGAAAAGCTGCGTTCTGGGATGAATGTGGACTTAGATTTTCTGGGGCAAAAAATTAACAACGCTCTCTTGGTACCCACAGTGGCTATTGCCGTTGAACGGGGCCAAACGGGTGTTTATGTGGTGGGTGCAGACAAACGACCAAAATTCCGCCCCGTCACCATTGGCAGTAGCTGGCAAGATCAAACCCAAATTATCCGTGGTGTCAGTGTCGGTGAGCGCGTCTTTATTGACTTTCCTGAGCGGCTACGTCCGAAACAGGAGTAGCCTATGGCCTTCCACCATGTTTCAATTCGCACAGCCAATATCCAGCGGGCGATCGCCTTCTATGAATGCCTAGGCTTCACGATGGAGGTCCGCTTTACCACGGGCTATACCCTCGCCTGTTGGCTCAAGGGCTGGCACACCCGCCTTGAGCTTCTGCAAGTCCCTCAACCGAAGCCGGCGGCGGATTCCTTCCACGATGAGCACTACGTCGGCTACTACCATCTTTCCTTTGATCTCAGTGACCATCCTGACCCCCTTGAAACATGGCTCAATCAGGTGGGAGAAACCCTAAAGGCCCAGAGTTTACCCTTTCAGCTATTGCTGAAGCCAACTCAGCAAGTGATTGGTTCATCCCTTTATCACGTCGCCTTTATCCGCGATTGTGATGGCTTGCCCCTTGAATTTTTGCAGTGTCTGGGTTCCTGCTGAGGCCTAAGCGCCGATAAAATAAGGGGGCTGAGAGATTTTTGGGTCGTAGATAGGCATGCAACTGCAAACGGTTACTACAGCAATTCCCGACTGGTCGGGGGATTTACTGGCGATCGCTGTGTTTCAAACGGAAGGCACCCTCACCCTCACCGACCCCTACACGACCCTCGATCAACGCCTCAATGGCCTATTGCAGGAACTCATCAACGAAGGGGAATTTCAAGGTAAGTCTGGTACCTCCCTCCTGATGCGCCTATTACCCAACTTTCCCCTTAAAAAACTCCTGCTTGTTGGCCTTGGCAATCGCGAAGAATTTAACTTAGAAGCCCTCCGTCGCACTGGCGCCACCATTGCCCGCACTGCCCGCCGTGAACGCGCAAAAACCCTAGGCATAGCACTGCCCCATGAAACTTTAGAGGCGGCTGATGCCGCCCAAGCCGTTGCCGAAGGGGTTATCCTTGCCCTCCACAGTGATGTCCGCTTCAAGACTGACCCGGAAGCGCGCAAACTCTTACCCTATCCAGAAGTCGTGACCCTTTTAGGGCTAGGGGAACAAACTGCCGCCTTGACCCGGGCGCAGCGGATTTGCGATGGCGTGATTCTGGCGCGGGAACTGGTGAACGCCCCTGCCAATGAAGTGACTCCCGTCACCCTTGCAGAAACTGCTCAGCAACTGGCAGCCACCTATGGCCTGAGAGCCAAAATTTTGGAGCGCGATGAATGTGCTGCCCTTGGCATGGGTGCCTTTTTGGGCGTGGCCCAAGCCTCTGATTTGCCGCCAAAATTTATTCACCTTACCTACACTCCCCTCGGCAACGTACAGAAGAAAATTGCCCTCATTGGCAAGGGGTTAACGTTTGATTCCGGCGGCCTCAACCTCAAAACCCAAGGGGGCATTGAAACCATGAAAATGGACATGGGGGGAGCTGCAGCCGTTTTGGGAACGGCCAAGGTCATCGGTCAACTCAAACCCGCTGGCATTGAAGTCCACTTTATTATTGCTGCCACTGAAAACATGATTAGTGGCCGGGCGCTGCATCCGGGGGATATTCTCACCGCCTCCAACGGTAAAACCATCGAGGTCAACAACACCGATGCTGAAGGCCGCCTCACCCTTGCTGATGCCCTTGTCTATGCCGAAAAACTGGGCGTAGATGCGATTGTGGATTTAGCCACCCTGACAGGTGCCTGTATTGTTGCCCTGGGAGACAATATTGCCGGTCTTTGGAGCAATAACGCCGAATTAGCCCAGGCGCTGCAAAAGGCCAGCGATCGCTGCGGGGAAAAATTCTGGCAAATGCCCCTTGAAAATAAATACTTTGAGGCCATGAAGTCCCAAGTGGCTGACATGAAAAACACGGGCCCGCGCTCGGCAGGGTCAATTACTGCCGCCCTATTCCTTCAGCAATTTGTCGACCATACCCCTTGGGCACACCTTGACATTGCTGGACCAGTCTGGACGGAAAAAGAAGATGGCTACAACAATCCCTGTGGAACTGGCTACCCCGTGCGCACCCTGGTGGAGTGGCTATGCAGTCTCAGTGCCTAGGAACTAAATGCGATCGCCCCAACGGCTCATTGTTAAAGGTAGCCAAATTCTAGATCAGTGCGTTACCTTGACTGCCGAGCAGCAGCATTATCTATACCATGTGTTGCGTCTCAAAGGGGGAGATGAACTCTGGATTCTTGACGGTCAGGGTCAGCGGTGGCTTGGAGAACTCCAAGGGCACACCGTCAAGCTGTTACGCCCTGATTGCCGTGAGACGGAACTGTCCACTGAGATTATTCTCTGTCTGGCTCTACTCAAGGCAGCGAACTTTGAGCAGGTGTTGCAACAGGCAACGGAATTGGGAGTCAAGCACATTGTGCCCATTCAAACAGCGCGATCGCTCCTGCAACCCAGTATCAATAAATACCAGCGCTGGCAGCGCATTCTCCAAGAGGCCGCCGAGCAAAGTGAGCGTCTTTATGTGCCTACCCTCAGTGAGCCCCTGTCGGTTGCCGAAATGGTCAGTCTCACCCCCAAGGGCTACATTGCAAGTTTAAGTGCCCCGCAACTCCTGTGGAATTGCTTGCCCCAGATGAATCTTTCTGGGCCCATTTATCTAGCGATCGGGCCAGAGGGCGGATGGACAGCCTCGGAACTAGAGCAGGTCTTAGTTGCTGGGTGGCAAGCATTTTCCTTGGGTCGGCGTACCCTGAGAGCCGTCACCGCCGCGATCGCCAGCCTGAGTGTGGTGAGCCATTATGCTGAGAGACACTGCGTCAGCCCACAACAGCATTGACAACACAACAGCCACCTCGATACACTAGAGTTTCGGTGAAATTAACGTAAGCCCCAATGCCCACCATCCAGCAACTGATCCGCCAAGAGCGGGAACTGTTGAAAAGAAAAACAAAATCTCCTGCCCTCAAAGGCTGCCCTCAACGGCGTGGGGTATGCACACGGGTCTACACAACAACGCCCAAAAAGCCCAATTCTGCCCTGCGCAAAGTGGCACGGGTACGCCTGACCTCTGGCTTTGAGGTGACCGCTTACATTCCGGGAATTGGCCACAACTTACAGGAGCACTCCGTGGTCATGATTCGCGGCGGTCGTGTTAAAGATTTGCCCGGTGTGCGCTACCACATTATTCGTGGCACGCTGGATACTGCCGGTGTCAAAGATCGCAAGCAAGGTCGCTCCAAATATGGAGCCAAGCGTCCCAAGCCCGGTGAAGCTGCTGCTACCGGTAAGAAAAAATAATTTCCGTTCTCTTCCATCTTCTTGAGTCCATCCTTGAAACCTTAAACTTCACTAGAAAACAAAGCACCTATGTCTCGTCGCACTCGCGCTCAAAAACGGCCTACTGCCCCTGATCCGGTTTATAACAACGTGCTGGTGAATATGTTGATCCAGCGGGTCATGCGCAATGGCAAAAAATCCCTTGCCAGCCGCATTGTCTATGACGCAATGAAAACCGTCCAAGAGCGCACTGGTGAGGACGCCGTGCAAGTTTTTGAGCGTGCAGTAAAAAATGCAACGCCCTTAGTGGAGGTCAAAGCCCGTCGTGTGGGGGGTGCCACCTACCAAGTCCCGATGGAAGTTCGTCCCGATCGCGGGGTTTCCTTGGCCTTGCGCTGGTTAGTGCAATTTTCCCGCAAACGAGCCGGTCGGTCGATGTCAGCTAAGCTGGCCAATGAATTGATGGATGCTGCCAACGAAACAGGCAGCACCATCCGCAAACGGGAAGAAACCCACAAAATGGCAGAAGCCAACAAGGCCTTCGCCCACTATCGCTACTAAACCGTCACACGATCCAAGAGTTGGATACAATTACTTAAGAATTCTAACGTAATGCAACAAACAAGGAGGTAGCTGTGGCACGGACGACCCCGCTAGAGCGAGTGCGAAATATCGGGATTGCCGCTCACATTGATGCGGGCAAAACAACCACAACTGAACGTATTCTGTTCTATTCCGGTGTGGTGCACAAAATTGGTGAAGTGCACGAGGGTACCACGGTTACCGACTGGATGGAACAGGAGCGAGAGCGGGGCATCACCATTACAGCAGCCGCCATTAGTACCTCCTGGAAAGAACACCAAATCAACATTATTGACACCCCCGGCCACGTGGACTTCACGATTGAAGTGGAGCGCTCTATGCGCGTTCTCGATGGGGTGATTGCGGTATTCTGCTCCGTTGGTGGTGTGCAGCCCCAATCAGAAACCGTGTGGCGGCAAGCCGATCGCTACAGCGTCCCGCGCATCGTCTTTGTCAACAAGATGGATCGCACGGGGGCAAACTTCTACAAAGTCTATGACCAGATTCGCGATCGCCTGCGGGCGAATGCCGTGCCGATTCAGTTGCCCATTGGTGCCGAAGATCAGTTCAAGGGCATCGTTGATCTGGTGCGGATGCGCGCCAAAATCTACAAAGACGACCTTGGCAAGGAAATCGAAGACACTGAAATTCCTGCCGAAATGACTGAACTGGCGCAGGAGTATCGCACCAAGCTTATCGAGGCTGTTGCCGAAACCGACGACGCCCTCATGGAAAAATACTTTGAGGGGGAAGAGCTCACAGAAGAGGAAATCCGCGCCGCCCTACGCAAAGGGACGATCGCTGGCACCATTGTGCCCATGCTCTGCGGTTCCGCCTTCAAAAACAAAGGTGTGCAACTGCTCCTTGATGCCGTTGTAGATTATCTGCCCTCTCCCATTGATATTCCTGCTATTAAAGGTCACCTCCCCGACGGCACGGAAGTGGAGCGGGCTGCCGATGACGATCAACCCCTGGCAGCACTAGCTTTCAAGATTATGTCGGATCCCTATGGCCGCCTTACCTTCGTACGCGTTTATTCTGGCGTTCTGAAAAAAGGCAGCTATGTGCTCAATGCCACCAAAGGCAAGAAGGAACGCATTTCTCGTCTGATCGTGCTTAAGGCCGATGAACGGATCGAGGTAGATGAACTGCGAGCCGGCGATCTAGGAGCTGCCTTAGGTCTCAAAGAAACCTTCACAGGGGATACCCTCTGCGATGAAAGCTCGCCCGTGATTCTGGAGTCGCTGTACATTCCAGAGCCAGTCATTTCCGTGGCTGTGGAACCCAAAACTAAGCAGGACATGGAAAAACTCTCCAAAGCCCTGCAAGCCCTCTCTGAGGAAGACCCCACCTTCCGCGTCAGCGTTGATCCTGAAACGAACCAAACCGTGATTGCCGGAATGGGAGAGCTGCACCTCGAGATTCTTGTGGATCGGATGCAGCGGGAGTTCAAAGTGGAAGCCAATGTTGGCCAACCCCAAGTGGCCTACCGCGAAACCATTCGCAAGCCCGTCCGGGCCGAAGGCAAGTTTATCCGTCAAAGTGGCGGTAAAGGCCAGTATGGTCACGTTGTTATTGAAGTAGAACCGGCTGAACCCGGTACCGGGTTTGAATTTGTCTCCAAAATTGTTGGTGGTGTCGTACCCAAGGAGTACATTCCACCCGCTGAGCAGGGGATGAAGGAAGCCTGTGAATCGGGGATTTTGGCAGGGTACCCAGTGATTGACCTCAAAGTCACACTAGTGGATGGCTCCTACCACGAGGTTGACTCCTCAGAAATGGCCTTCAAAATTGCTGGCTCCATGGCCATTAAAGAGGCCGTGATGAAAGCCAATCCGGTACTGCTGGAGCCAATGATGAAGGTTGAGGTCGAGGTTCCAGAAGAATTCCTTGGGACAGTGATGGGAGACCTAATTGCCCGTCGCGGTCAAATCGAGGGACAAACCGTGGAAAATGGCATTGCCAAAGTGACGGCAAAAGTCCCTCTCGAACGGATGTTTGGTTATGCCACTGACATTCGCTCGAATACCCAAGGTCGGGGAATTTTCTCGATGGAATTTAGCCATTACGAGGAAGTCCCCCGTAATGTGGCTGAGGCGATCATTGCCAAAAATAAAGGGAACGCATAGTCTATACGAGGAACAACATGGCACGCGCTAAATTTGAACGAACCAAACCCCACGTTAACGTTGGTACGATTGGTCACGTTGACCACGGTAAAACAACCCTAACCGCGGCTATCACAATGGTATTGGCTGCCCAGGGGAAAGCCCAGGCTCGCAAATATGACGAAATTGATGCTGCGCCTGAGGAAAAAGCCCGTGGCATTACCATTAACACTGCCCACGTGGAGTATGAGACAGAAAAACGCCACTATGCCCATGTGGATTGCCCCGGCCACGCTGACTATGTGAAAAACATGATCACCGGTGCTGCCCAAATGGACGGCGCCATTCTGGTGGTGGCCGCAACCGACGGTGCAATGCCCCAAACCAAAGAGCACATTCTCTTGGCACGTCAGGTGGGTGTGCCCAGCATCGTTGTCTTCCTGAACAAAGTGGACATGGTAGATGACGAAGAACTGCTGGAGCTGGTGGAACTAGAACTGCGGGAACTGCTCAATGAGTATGAATTCCCCGGTGACGAAGTGCCCATCATCCGTGGTTCGGGTCTGAAGGCCCTCGAAGCCATGACCGCCAATCCGAAAACCCAGCGCGGCGAAAATGAGTGGGTGGATAAAATCTACGAGCTAATGGATGCTGTGGATAGCTACATTCCTACCCCTGAGCGGGATGTGGATAAACCCTTCCTGATGGCCGTAGAAGATGTGTTCTCTATTACTGGTCGCGGTACGGTGGCCACCGGTCGGATTGAACGGGGTCGCATTAAGCTTAATGAAACCGTTGAACTTGTTGGCCTGCGGGAAACTCGGACAACGACGGTCACCGGTATTGAAATGTTCAAGAAGAGCCTCGAAGAAGGGATTGCCGGTGACAACGCCGGTTTGCTGCTGCGGGGTTTGAAAAAAGAGGATGTGGAACGGGGGATGGTGATTGCCAAGCCCGGTTCTATTACGCCCCACACCAAGTTTGAAGGTGAAGTGTACGTGCTCACTGAAAAAGAGGGTGGCCGCAAAACCCCCTTCTTTGCCGGTTATCGTCCTCAGTTCTATGTGCGTACCACTGATGTGACTGGCACGATTACCTCCTTCACTGCGGACGATGGTAGTGCTCCTGAAATGGTGATGCCCGGTGACCGTATCAAAATGACCGTGGAACTGATCCAGCCCATTGCCATTGAGCAGGGGATGCGCTTTGCGATCCGTGAAGGCGGTCGTACCATTGGTGCGGGGGTTGTCTCCAAAATCATTGAGTAGTTGATGCTTGAGGCCGTTAGCCCGCTTGTGGGGTTAGCGGTCTTTTTTTGTCTTAATTTTTGTTTGGTGTTTTTGAACCTTGACAAGTAAGGAAGATTCCTATGGCTGCTTTACAACAGAAAATTCGTATTCGCCTTAAGGCCTTTGATCACCGATTGCTCGATACCTCCTGCGATCGCATTGTGGAGACTGCGAAAAGAACCGGTGCTTCCCCGGTAGGTCCGATTCCCCTACCTACACGCCGTCGAATTTATTGCGTCCTGCGATCGCCCCACGTGGACAAGGACTCACGGGAGCATTTTGAAACCCGTACCCACTGCCGTATTCTCGATATTTACCAACCTTCGCCGAAAACAATTGATGCCCTGATGAAGTTGGACTTGCCGGCGGGCGTGGATATTGAAGTGAAATTGTAAGCCTCGCCAAAGTTCACTACACTGAGGGATATGACGCATACGATCATCCATCCCTCCCCCTCTAGGTCTTCTTTTCAGCCCCCTGCCATGGCCTACCGCATTAACTGCCAGCAGGGGCAGACGCATCTTTTATGGGTGACGCTGCGGCTAACGGCACCCCAAACCGATGTCCTTGATCTGCATTTACCGGTGTGGACGCCTGGATCCTACCTCGTGCGCGAATATGCGCGGCATCTTCAGGACTTTACGGTGGGGACTGCCGATGGCATCCCCCTTGAGTGGTGGAAGTGTGCTAAGAATCGGTGGCAGGTGGCCTGCACGCCGGGTCTAGAACTTGAAGTGCGCTATGCCATCTATGCCCACGAACTCTCGGTACGCACGAACCATGTTGATGGGAGCCACGCCTATTTCAATCCAGGAGCGGTCTGCCTCTATGCGCCGGAGTATCGCGATCAGCCGCTTACCATCACGATTGAAGCACCACCAAACTGGCGGGTGACAACTCCCCTTGAGGTCTGGGGTGAGGATGGCTACACCTTTTGGGCTGCCAATTACGATCGCCTTGTGGATAGCCCCTTTGAGGTGGGTACCCATGGGATTTACACCTTTGAGGTGGACGGTAAACCCCATGAATTGGCGGTGTGGGGCAAGGGAAATTTTGATCCAAAGCGGGCGATCGCTGACATACAGCGAATTATTGAGACGGCGGCTAGTCTTTTTGGCGGACTGCCCTACGATCGCTATGTCTTTATTTTGCACCTTACCCACAAAGGGTATGGTGGTCTTGAGCATTTGAATAGCTGCTCGTTAATTTTTCATCGTTTTGGCTTTCAGCAGGCAGAGCACTATTGTCGTTTTCTCTGTTTAGTGGCTCACGAGTTTTTTCATCTCTGGAATGTCAAACGCATCCGTCCTCAAGCCTTCGAGGTCTTTGACTACGACAGTGAGAATTACACCACCAGCCTCTGGTTTGTCGAGGGGGTGACCAGTTATTTTGACCAGCTCATTCCCCTGTGGGCGGGGCTATTTGATGCACAGACCTATCTGAAACTGCTGAGCGACAGCCTCAATCGCTATTTCCACACACCGGGCCGCTTTGTCCAATCCCTGAGTGCCGCTAGTTTTGATGCTTGGATTAAGCTCTATCGTCCCGATGAAAATAGCATTAATTCCCAGATGTCCTACTACCTCAAAGGGGAGTTGGTGGCCCTACTGCTGGATTTGCGGATTCGCTTGAACTTTAATCACCAGCGATCGCTCCTTGATGTCCTGCGGCGGCTGTGGCAGCAGTATTGTGAAACGGGTCAAGGCTATACCCCCGATGAGTTGTGGGAAACAATTGAAACTGTTGCCGATGAAAACCTCAGCACCTGGCGCGAGCAATTCATTGAAGGAACGGTGGAGCTTCCCCTTCAGGAGTGGCTGACCAAAGTCGGGCTGGAACTGGTTCCCCAAGACGCACTGCCCTATACGGGACTTCAGTTTCAGCAGGAACATGGTTCTCTTCAAATCAAGGCCGTCCTGCGCGACTCCCCCGCCGAACAGGCAGGCTTAGGGGCTGGGGATGAAATCATTGCCCTCAATGGTTGGCGCGTCAAGGCAGAAGACTGGTCAGAGCAATTGCGGGAATACACAGCGGGAGAGATAATTCATCTGACATGGTTCCATGATCAGCAATTGCAGTCAGGGGATTTGATTTTGGGAGAACCCCAACCCCAGTATCGGTTGCAGTGTCGAGCCGATGCCACGCCGAGCCAGCGGGCACATCTGGAAGCCTGGTTGGGAGCAACCGCTACTCAGCTCTAGGGAAGTAGCCGCATGCTTCAGCCCTTAATTCAAGATCGCGATCGCTTGGAACAGGTCCTGCGGCAGTTGCCTTTGGCACCGGGGGTCTATTTCCTTAAGGATAAGACGGATCAAATTCTTTACATTGGCAAGTCCAAACGCCTGCGATCGCGGGTGCGTTCCTATTTTCGTGAACCCGCTCAACTGGGACCCCGCCTTGAGCTAATGGTCTATCAGGTGGCAGATATTGAGTTCATTGTCACCGATACGGAAGCGGAGGCGCTGGCTCTGGAAGCCAATTTAATCAAGCAGCATCAGCCCCACTTCAACGTTCTCCTCAAGGATGACAAGAAATACCCCTACGTTTGTATTACGTGGTCCGAACCCTATCCCCGTATTTTCATTACTCGCAAACGCCAATTTGGCAATGGGGGTGATCCCCGCAGTGATTCTGCCAAGGATCGCTACTATGGCCCCTATGTGGATAGCTTTCGCCTGCGCCAAACGCTAGCCCTGGTGAAGCGGCTTTTTCCGCTGCGGCAACGTCCCCGCCCCCTGTTTAGGGATCGCCCTTGCCTCAACTATGATATTGGGCGCTGTCCGGGGGTCTGCCAAGGTCTGATTTCTCCCCAAGAGTATCGGCAAACGCTACAAAGGGTAGCGATGATCTTTCAGGGACGCACAGGGGAACTGGTAGCACAGTTGCAGGCACAAATGGCACAAGCGGCAGCGGATCTCAATTTTGAATTGGCAGCCCGACTGCGAGATCAAATTCGCGGCCTGGAACATTTAGGCGTGGATCAAAAAGTTTCATTGCCTGATGACACTGTCTCTCGAGATGCCATTGCCCTTGCGGTGGGCGATCGCCACGCAGCCATCCAACTGTTTCAAATTCGCGCTGGTCGCTTGGTGGGGCGTTTAGCTTTCGTCGCCGATGCCCAAAGTGGCAGTGCCGGCACAATTTTGCAGCGGGTTCTTGAAGAGCACTATGCCCAAGTGGAGGATGTAGAAATTCCCAGTGAAATTTTGTTACAGCATCCCCTCCCCGAACCAGATTTCCTACGCAGGTACCTCAGTGAAAAGAAAGGTTGCGCTGTTAGCCTCACCGTCCCCCAACGGCAGGCAAAAGCAGAACTCATTGCCATGGTGCAACGAAATGCAGAATTAGAATTGGCACGGCTACAACAGGCTAGCGATCGCACCCAAACTGCCCTTGAAGATTTAGCCCAGCTCCTTGGCCTTGACACCCTGCCCCACCGCATTGAGGGCTACGACATTTCCCACATTCAAGGGTCTGACGCGGTGGCCTCACAGGTTGTCTTTATTGATGGCCTGCCTGCCAAGCAGCACTATCGCCACTACAACATCCGCAACCCCGAGGTAAAGCTTGGGCACTCCGACGACTTCGCCAGTCTTGCTGAGATTCTACGCCGCCGCTTTGCCCCCTACCTTGAGGGCAAGGGTGACCCCCTCGATGATTGGCCCGATGTGATCCTCATTGATGGCGGCAAGGGACAACTGTCCGCTGTGGTTCAGGTTTTGGAGCCACTCTTGGGCGATCTCACCCTTCTTAGCTTGGCTAAACAGCGGGAGGAGATTTTCCTACCCCACCACCGCCAACCTCTCCCCACAGATCCAGAGCAGCCAGGGGTGCAATTACTGCGCCGCGTGCGGGATGAGGCCCATCGCTTTGCCCTTAACTTCCACCGTCAGAAACGTGCCCAACGCCAACGGCGATCGTACCTCGACCAAATCCCCGGCTTAGGCTACCAACGTCAAAAGGAACTCCTCGCCACCTTTCGCTCCATTGACTATATCCGTATGGCCACCCCTGAACAGTTGGCACAGGTGAACGGGGTCGGCCCCCGCCTGGCGGAAAGAATTTACCGCTATTTTCATGCGGATACTGATTAGGGAAAAGCGAGCCGTTGGCCAGTTTTCCAAGGAGGAAGTTGCTTGCGACCTTAAGAGCGGGTAACGCGATTCGAACGCGCGACATCAACCTTGGCAAGGTTGCGCTCTACCACTGAGCTATACCCGCAACAGATTTTTAGTTTAAAAAATCAGGAGGCGTCTTGTCAAGCCCCATCAAAGTTACTACCCAATACATCCTTAAAAAGAGGGGATCACGCTGTGTTTGCCCCCCCGAGTTGTTGGTTTGCTGGTTAGGCCCCCTGCGCAGAGGAGTTCAGCAGCCCTCTGGACCAAAAAACTGTGGGCGTAGAGCACTTCGGCATCGTAGATGTAGGCAATGCCTGCATAGTCGTTGAAAAACTTGACTGCAACCCGATCCACAATTTTTTTCAGCCATTTCGCGGGTCTGGGTGAGTACCTCAAGCTTGACGTTGGCTTGGGTAGGGGAAATGTGGGGTTGAGCAGGGGAGCGCATATTGCGACGCCCTTTGGGGCCAGTTTCCATCACAGTGGAGCCGGTTATCCCCGCCTCTTTAATGACTTTAATAATTTGGAATGATTTGGACAATTTTTTTCAGGTGAACTTATAGATTAGATGGCATCAGAAATCTGGCGTTGACTGCCCAGAGCCCCCATGACTATGCCACCCGGCAAGAAACCAAGGGTGGGCGACTGTAATTACCTGACACAATCCTCCGAAACTGACCGAGAAAAGCCACAGTATTACTCCTCCTTAACCATCATGTGCTCATGTGCTGTCCAGCGGGCTGTACAGGCTGAAGTTGATAGAAGCTTATTGGGCGATCGCCCCCGCTGCATCCGTTGGTCTTTGATAAATATTACTTTCGAATAAATTAGATTAAGTCCAGCTTACAGAACAATTTTGGGGCGATCGCGATGCCGTCAATGGTTTCTTGGCGCATACATGATAATCAGCGTTCCTAGGAGGGCAACCCCGGCACCGAGCAGATCAAACTTATCGGGGCGCACTTTATCAATTCCCCAACTCCAGAACATAGCCACCAGCAGGAAAATGCCACTATAGGCGGCTTGAACACGACCGAAATGCGCGGGTTGAAGCGTCGGTACCATGCCATAGATAAAAAGTAGGGTTGCCCCCCTAAGGCATACCAAATGCTTTTATGCTCTCGTAGCCAGAGCCACACAAAATAGGCTCCCCCAAGCTCGAGGAGACCTGTGATGAAAAAGTAAATTAGGGATTTTGCAACTTTTATCATCACCGCAGTGCTTAGTATAGACTGGAAACTAGATTGGGCCAACACCAGCATATGACAATTCAGTTGAGGATTCGTCGCCAAGCGCCCGACAAGGGCGCCTATTGGCAAACCTTTGAACTAGAGATTGATCCTTCCCTGACGATCCTGGATGCCCTCATTCAAATCAAGGAATACCAAGATGGCACTCTTAGCTTTCGCAAAAATTGTCGCAACACCATCTGCGGCAGTTGCGCGATGACGATTAATGGTCGTTCTGCCCTTGCCTGTCAGCAAAGTATTCTTGCCGAGCTAGCCAACAGCCCTGTGCCCAACCAAATTGCGATCGCCCCTTTGGGGAATTTGCCTGTCCTCAAAGACCTTGTCGTAGACATGAGCAATTTTTGGCAAAAACTTTCAGCCGTCAATCCTTATGTGAGTGCAGCGTCACGGCAAGTACCTGAGCGGGAGTTTCTCCAATCCCCCAGCGATCGCGCCAAGCTCAACGCCGCCGGCAACTGTATCCTCTGTGGCGCCTGCTACGGTGCCTGCAATGCCGTGGAAGTGAATCCCGCCTTTGTCGGTCCCCATGCCCTTGCCAAGGCCGCTCGCCTTGTGGCTGATACCCGCGATAGCGAAACTGAGCAACGCCTAGACAAATACAACACCGCTAGCAGTGGCGTGTGGGGCTGTACCCGCTGTTTTAATTGCAATACGGTGTGCCCTGTGGGCGTGCAACCCCTTGATCGCATTAGTGAGATCAAGCAGGCGATCCTCGCACGCTCAACCCCAGCATCCCGCAATCAAGACCGTCCTTTGCGTCATCGTCAAGTGCTCTTGGAATTGGTGAAAAGAGGCGGCTGGGTGGATGAGCGGCAATTTGGCCTACGGGTGGTGGGCAATGGTCTGCGGGATGTCGTTGGAGTTATGAGCCTTATCCCTTTAGGGTGGCGGTTATTGCGGCGCGGCAAGTTTCCGCTGCGGTTTGAAAAGTCTGCCGGTCAAGCACAAATCAAGGCGGTCATCACAGCCTTACAGCAGAAACAAACCTATCCTAAAATAAAAGACCCAAAAAGGGGATGAAATGCTCAGGACCCTATGCCAATCTAAAGAAGTGGTTTTGCATTCCTAACACCATGAGTGAACCGACGCCCGATGATTTGACCCCCCAATTTGGCTGGTCGCGCTATGCAGAGCTGATCAATGGCCGCTTTGCGATGATTGGCTTTATCGCCCTGCTCGTGCTCGAGTGGGTGACTGGTCAAGATTTCTTTACGTGGCTGGGCTTGCGATAGGTTGTGACGGCAACACTGCGCCTAGAGGGAGTCACGCGACGATTTGCGCCGGGGGTGGAGATCGGCCCCCTATCTTTAACGGTACCGGCAGGGGAGTTTTGGGTGATTGTTGGGCCTTCTGGTTGTGGTAAATCCACCCTATTGCGGCTCATTGCCGGCTTGGAGCAACCCACTAGCGGCGACATCTATATTGGGGAGACCTGTGTCAATGGCCGCAGTGGGCGCGATCGCGATGTGGCCATGGTCTTTCAGAACTATGCCCTCTATCCCCACATGACCGTGGCCGAAAACCTTGGCTTTGGTCTGAAAATGCGCGGTGTTGATCCGACAACACGGCAGCAGCGAGTACTGCAAGTGGCAAAGCTACTGGGGATCGAGTCCCTGTTGCAGCGTAAACCACGTCAACTTTCTGGTGGTCAGCAGCAGCGGGTGGCCCTAGGACGAGCCTTGGCGCGATCGCCCCAAGTGTTTTTGCTCGATGAACCCCTCTCTAACCTCGATGCTCAATTGCGGGAGCAAACCCGTGCTGAACTGAAACAATTGCATCAACAACTGGGCATTACCACCCTCTACGTCACCCACGATCAGGTGGAGGCCATGACCCTTGGCGATCGCATCGTGGTGCTGGACCGCGGCCAAATTCAGCAAATTGGCACCCCTGCTGAGCTCTATGGCAGACCGGCTAATACAATGGTGGCGCGATTTTTTGGCACGCCACCGATGAATTTACTGCCCGCTCGCTGGGATGGCCGCCGTCTTTGGATCGCGCAGCAGTCCTTGTCCTGTCCCCATACCCCCCATTGGCCGCTGAACAATGAACAGAGCCTCACCATAGGCATTCGCCCAGAGCATTTGCATCTCGGCGAGCAGGGTTTGGGGGCGATCGCCACCCTCGTTGAACCCCTAGGCCGCGAAGCCATTGTCCGCTGTCGCCTCATGGATAGTGCTCAGGAACTGCTGTGGCTAGCCCCCAGTCACCAAATCCCTCAAAGGGGTGACCCTCTCCAGTTGCAGGTCAGCCATCTTTATCTGTTTGATTCCACGACCGGGGCGGCTCTCAATTCTAAGGCTTCCTGAAAATTCATCGGAACCCTTACCCAAGATTGGAGGGTTCGCTTAGAATACAACTAGGATTCTGTAAAATTTCGTAACTTATGCGGCCAGCCCGTCCATGACTTCGGTAACCTCTCTTTTTTCACCTGTCGAAGCGGATCTCTGTGTACTCACGGAGAACCTGAAGGCACTAATTGGAGCCCAACACGCCGTACTCTCTGCTGCCGCCGAACATCTTTTTGCCGCCAGTGGCAAGCGCATCCGACCTGCCATTGTCTTTTTGGTGTCGCGAGCCACACTCCCCGATCAGGGGATTACCCCCCGGCACTGCCGCTTGGCAGAAATTACGGAAATGATTCATACTGCCAGTCTCTTTCACGATGATGTGGTGGATCAAGCGCAACTGCGGCGCGGTGTGCCCACGGTCAACAGCGTCTTTGGCAATCGGGTGGCCATTCAAGCCGGAGACTTTCTCTTTGCCCAAGCCTCTTGGTACCTAGCGGATTTGGATAACCTGCAAGTGGTGAAGCTCCTCTCCCAAGTCATCAAGGACTTTGCTGAAGGGGAAATTCGCCAAGGCTTTAACCGCTTTGACACCAGCATTACCCTAGATGACTATCTGCTGAAAACCTACTACAAGACAGCCTCCCTCATTGCCAACAGTGCCAAGGCCGCCGCGGTTCTCAGTGAAGCGCCCCCAGAAACCATCGAAGCCATGTACACCTACGGCAAAAATTTGGGCTTGGCCTTTCAAATCGTGGATGACATCCTCGACTTCACCCGCTCAACGGCAGAACTAGGGAAACCTGCGGGCTCGGATCTGCGGGATGGCAACCTAACGGCGCCTGTCCTTTTTGCCCTACCCAAAGCCCCCTACCTGCACACCCTCATCGAGCGCGAGTTTAGTGAAGAAGGTGATCTGGAAACCGCCCTCAACCTTGTGCGCCAAAGTGGTGCGATTGAAGATGCCCGCAATTTAGCCAAGGAATATGCCCAAGCGGCTCTACCGGCGCTTGAAGTGCTTCCGCCGTCGGAACCCCGTCAGGCCCTTAGCCAATTGACGGATTATGTCCTTGAACGGCTCTACTAAGCTGACAGTGGAACAATTGCCAATTAACCAATTCCCAGCGCATAAATTTCAGGGACTGATCGAAAAGCAAAAACAAGCCCTCCTTGGGACAGTCCAAGACAGTCCAATAGGTAGTCCAATAGGTATAAGTGCGGGATCAGTAATCAATCCCCTACACTGGAGATAGGGGTTGCGTCCACCCGACTGTCCCACGATTCGTTTTTGTTTTGGGAGTGAATTTGTGGCACGAGGCGTTAAACAACGGAAACCAGTAAGTTCTCTTGGGGGTGGTCGGGGAAGTCAAAGCGTGTATCAAAAAAGCAGGGGTCAGCGATCGCATCCTTCGCCGTGGCGTACCCTAGGTTGGATTGCTGCCTTTAGTGGTGTGTCCCTGGTGTCAGCTTTTGCGGGCATGACGTTTGTTTTGATGTCACCCTTTCAGGGGACCAGCCATCGTCGGGATCTCTCTTGGCTGGAAATGATGGCACGGGGGTTCCAGTATGGCATGAGTCGGCCAGTGAACCTCTTGGTGCTGGGGGTGGATAACGTCTTGGATGCCCCCGAAGGCTCCGCGGCACGGTTCCGTGGTCGCACTGACACGATGCTGCTGACGCGGTTTAACCCTGAAAATGGCACGATTACGGTCTTGAGTATTCCCCGTGATACTCGTGTGGAAATACCCGGCTATGGTACCGGCAAAATTAACGCCGCCAATGTCTATGGGGATGTGGAGCTAACGGTGCGGGTGGTGAGTGAAACCCTCAACTATACCCCCATTGATCGCTACATTCGCATTGATACACAGGCATTTCGAGAACTGGTGGATCTGGTGGGGGGTGTTGAGGTCAATGTGCCTAAGCGGATGGCTTATACCGATCACACCCAAAAGCTCTACATTGATTTACAACCGGGGCTGCAAACCCTGAACGGGGAGCAAGCAGAGGGCTTTGTTCGCTTTCGTTACGATGAACTGGGGGATATTGGTCGTGCCCAGCGGCAGCAGATGCTGATCAAGGCGCTACAGAAGAAACTGGCCAATCCCGTCATGGTGACCCAGCTACCAAAAATCTATGGCGTCCTCCAAAAATATGTGGATACGGATTTAACCTTTGCCGAACTGATGGCGATCGCCCAGTTTAGTCTGCGCATTCCACCGGAGAATCTCCGCTTGATTTTGCTGCCGGGACACTTTAGTGGTGATGGCTATGAGGCGAGCTACTGGCTCCCTGACTATGACCGCATTGATCGGGTCATTGCCGCGCACTTTCGGGATCGCCCCTCAAAAGCGGTTGACCCTACGTGGAAGGAAACGGGTACGTTGCGCATTGCCCTGCAAAACGCCTCTGGCAGTCGTGAGGCTGCCCGAGATATGGCCGATTTCCTTGCCCATTACGGCTATACCAATGTGGTGATTGCTGAAGACTGGTACCAGGAAAGCCCAGAAACAGAGATTATTGCCCAACAGGGTGATCTTAGAGCTGCCGAAACCCTCCGCTCTACTCTTGGCATGGGATATGTCTCTGCCAATTCCACTGGCGTTCTTTCCTCCGACATCACCATTCGCATTGGCCGCGACTGGGCAGCCGTCTTACACTAAGTGACTCTTACACTAAGT
This sequence comes from Thermosynechococcus sp. M3746_W2019_013, assembly GCF_015296045.1. Taxonomy (NCBI): domain Bacteria; kingdom Bacillati; phylum Cyanobacteriota; class Cyanophyceae; order Acaryochloridales; family Thermosynechococcaceae; genus Thermosynechococcus; species Thermosynechococcus sp. M3746_W2019_013. Next base: position 20,367 of record NZ_DVDW01000018.1, read on the forward strand.
GACATTAAGTGAGGGTTGCGGGTAGTTTCTTGGTCACCGCCTCGGGTTCAAGAATGCGGTCAATAATACCGTATTCCTTAGCCATTTGCGGCGTCATATAGAGCAGCCGATCCATATCGCGGGTGATCCGTTCCGGCGGTTGACCGGTATTTTGTGCCAAAATCTCCACCATCATCGCCTTATTGGCCAGCACTTCCTTAGCACGAATTTGGATATCGGTGGCTTGCCCTTGGGCATAGCTTTTGGTTTGGTGCAGAACAATCGTGGCGTGGGGTAAACTGGCGCGACATCCCTTGGTACCAGCCGAGAGCAACATGGCTGCCATCCCCATGGCTTGACCAATGCAGATTGTATGCACAGGCGGCTTGATGTAGCGCATGGTGTCGCAGATGGCAAAGGCTTCCGTTTCAAAGCCAATGGGCTCACCATCGTAGCGGGAGGTACCCGTCGAGTTAATGTAGATGCGGATGGGTTTTTCAGGATCGTCGTATTGCAGATAGAGCAGTTCCGCAATGATCAACTCCGTTACCGCCGGCACCAAAGGCATGCCAAGATAGACGATCCGCTCCTTCAACAGCAGCGAAGGGAGATCGGGAGGGGGAGTGCGATAGTAGGCATCACCATAGTAGGCCGCTTGGGCAGCAGTAATGGGCAACCGCATAGGACGCTCAGTAAATGACAGACTATCTGTACTCTAGCAAGGAATTGTCTTTAGGATCGGCGGGAAGCACACCCTATAATCAAACCAGAAATCAGGTTCGTTGGGCATGAATCAACTCCGCAGTTCACGGCTCACCTCCTCAGTGGTGGCGATCGCCATTGTGTTGCTGGTTGTGCTTTTGAATGCAGTGGTGATTATCAATCCCGGCCAAGCCGGGGTGCTGAGTATCTTGGGAAAGGCTCAAGATACCCCCCTCCTTGAGGGCATTCACTGGAAACCCCCCTTTATTGCCAGCGTGGATGTCTATGACGTAACTGTCCAGAAGTTTGAGGTGCCAGCGGAAAGTGCCACCAAAGATTTGCAGGACATTACCGCCAGTTTTGCCATTAACTTTCGCCTAGACCCTATGGCCATTGTGGATGTGCGCCGCACCCAAGGCACACTGGAAAATATTGTTGCCAAAATCATCGCCCCCCAAACCCAAGAGGCCTTCAAAATTGCGGCGGCGCGCCGCACGGCTGAGGAGGCCATTACCAAGCGGGACGAACTGAAGCAGGATTTTGATCGCGCCCTAGAGGAACGCTTGTCTAAGTACCACATTCTGGTGCTCGATACCAGTGTGGTTAACCTTGACTTCTCGGAGGAATTTTCCAAGGCGGTGGAGGATAAGCAAATTGCGGAACAGCGGGCACAGCGAGCAGTCTACATTGCCCAAGAGGCAGCTCAACAGGCGCAGGCGGAAATTAACCGTGCCCAAGGGAAAGCGGAAGCCCAACGCCTCCTTGCTGAAACCCTCAAAGCTCCGGGTGGCCAGTTAGTGCTGCAAAAGGAGGCGATCGAAGCGTGGCGCGAAGGCGGTGCCCAAGTGCCCCAAGTGATTGTGCTCAATGGCAAGGAAGGACTGCCCCCCTTTTTGCTGAACTGGAGCAGCCAGCAATCGGCAAGGGAGTGATGCCCAAATCCCCCTAGAATTGAGAATAGCAATTTGTCCTTGATTATTCTTTAGTTTCTCGCGATATTGACCCATGATCTCCACCCCTCTTGCTGCCAATCAACAAATTTTACCTTTGACTGCGCAAACCAATGCCCGCGGCCATCTCACCATTGGCGGGTGTGATGTGGTGGAGTTAGTGGCCCAGTTTGGCTCTCCCCTCTACATTCTTGATGAATTCACCTTTCGCACCGCTTGCCGTCAATATCAAGACACGCTCCAGCAGGCCTATAGCGGTGAATCTTTGGTGCTCTACGCCTCAAAGGCTTGGAACTGCTTGGCCACCTGCGCCCTTGCCCACAGTGAAGGTTTAGGCATTGACGTCGCCTCGGGGGGCGAACTCTATACTGCCTTGAGTGCCGGCGTCCCTGCCAGTCATATTTACTTCCACGGTAATAACAAGTCCCCCCAAGAACTCCTCTATGCCCTTGAGGTCAATTGCACGATTGTTGCCGATAACTGGCTAGAGCTAGAACGCCTTGCTGCCTACGTTGAGGAGCATGATCTGTCGACCCCACCCCGGGTCATGTTGCGGTTGACACCGGGGATTGAATGCCACACCCACGAATATATCCGCACCGGGCATCTAGACAGTAAATTTGGCTTTGATCCGCAACAGTTTCCAGAGTTGCTCCAGTTTGCCAAGGCGCATCCAGAACTAGACTGGGTCGGACTGCACGCCCACATTGGCTCACAGATTTTTGAGGAGCAACCCCACTTAGACCTCTGTGATGTACTGGTGGATTGGCTGGCTCAGGCCCGTGCGGCAATGCTACCCATGCGCGAATTGAATGTAGGGGGTGGACTGGGCATTCGTTATGTAGAATCCGATAATCCGCCGGCGATCGCCCACTGGACAAAAGCCATTAGCCATCAACTGAGCCAAGCCTGTCAGCAACGGTATCTTCCCTTACCAAAACTCATCTGTGAGCCGGGTCGCTCCATCGTTGGACCTGCGGCAGTTACAGCCTATACCGTCGGCAGTCGGAAGGTCATTCCTGAGTTGCGTACCTATATCGCTGTGGACGGTGGCATGTCCGATAATCCACGACCGATTACCTATCAGGCACAATATACGGCCCTGTGTGCCAACCGCATGACCACCGCAGTCACAGAAACTGTGCGGGTTGCCGGTAAGCACTGCGAATCGGGCGATATTCTGCTACCCCAAGTCACTCTACCCCCCCTGCAGGCCAACGATATTTTAGTGGTGGCCAGTACGGGTGCCTACAACTACAGCATGGCCTCCAACTACAATCGCGTACCTCGGCCAGCAGCGGTGATCGTCTATGAGGGTGAAGCCAACCTGATCCTGCAGCGGGAAACCTACGCTGATTTGGTGGCCCATGATGTCTTGCCCCTGCGATTGAGCACCCCCGCCCCCTAGGAGGTGACGAGTACGATGGGATGATAGGCCTCCTAGGTAACTTACCGTGGCTGCTGCTGTCGGCGGAGACACTGGCCAAGGTGCGAACAGTTGTGGATGTGGTTTTGGTCTTGGCCTTAACCTATGCTATTTTGCGGGTTGTGGCCGAGCGGCGAACCCTCTGGATGGTACGGGGCTTTATCGTCCTCCTTTTGGCAACCTCCCTCAGTCGTGCCATTGAGCTACAGTTTTTAAGCTTTGTTCTTCATAACTTAGTGATTGGTTCTGCAGTCGCCTTAGCCGTTATTCTGCAATCGGAAATTCGCATTTTTCTGGAACAGTTGGGACGGGGTCAATTTTTAGGCTTTATGCAGCCCGTAGCTGAGTCGAGTCTGACCAGGGATGCCGTTGATCTGATTGTGACGGCTGTGAAGGGCTTATCTCAGGCTCGTACGGGAGCACTCATTCTGTTGGAAACCCATACAAAGCTCAGCCCCGAAGATTTTACCCATGCAGGGATCGCCCTCAATGCCCGCCTTTCGCCAGAACTGATTACCTCCATTTTTCAGGCGAGTTCACCCCTGCACGATGGGGCAATTTGGGTGCGCGGTGCTGAAGTCATTGCAGCAAAGTTGATCCTGCCCCTCTCGGATCGCACGGGGCCGTGGCAGTTGGGCACTCGCCATCGCGCCGCCCTAGGGATTACCGAACGCATTAGCCACTGTGTCTGTGTGGTCGTCTCTGAGGAAACAGGGTCAATTTCCCTTGCCTTTAAGGGGGAGCTTCAACGTCCCCTCACAAGCAGTAAACTAGGGGAATTGTTGCGGCAATATGTGCAGGATCAAGGGACAGGAACTTCACAACCCCGTCAACGTCAGCACGGCTTAAAATTTTGGAAAACTGTATGGCCACTGCGCTAATTTCTGTCAGCAGGATGTATCCATGACTCTACAGCCCCATTCACTCATTGAGTTACCTGAGGATTTAGATCGCGATCGCCTACCGCGGCATGTGGCGGTGATTATGGATGGCAATGGCCGGTGGGCAAAGCAACGCAATTTACCGCGCATTATGGGGCATCAACGGGGGGTGGACACTCTCAAGGATTTGCTGCGCTGCTGCAAAGACTGGGGCATTGAAGCGCTGACCGCCTATGCCTTCTCCACAGAAAATTGGGGACGACCCCTGCCAGAGGTAGATTTTCTGATGACCCTCTTTGAGCGGGTATTGCGGCGGGAGCTAGCGGAAATGGTGGCCGAGGGCGTGCAAATTCACTTTGTGGGTGACTTGGCGTGTTTGCCAAAATCCCTGCAAGCGGAAATCGAGCGAGCCATGGCGGCTACGGCCAATAACCAAACCATTAAATTTGTGGTGGCAACAAATTATGGTGGGCGACGGGAAATCATCCACGCTTGCCGTTCGATTGCCGCCCAAGTAAAAGCTGGACTCCTTGATCCTGCGGATATTGATGAAGTGCTCTTTGAACGCCACTTATACACAGGTGGCCTGCCGGATCCCGATTTACTCATTCGCACCAGTGGCGAGCTGCGCATCAGTAACTTTTTGCTGTGGCAGGTGGCCTATGCGGAAATTTATGTCACTAAGACCCTCTGGCCAGATTTTGACCGGGCTGCTTTCCATGAGGCACTGCGGGATTACCAACAACGACAGCGGCGCTTTGGCCGTGTCTAAAAGGGACCAGTTTCGATGGACAATAGGAAAGCCCGCTGGGTATATGTTGGAGCGATACTGTGACCCCTCAATTGCGCGTTTATGTCCCCCCCCATCCGCTAATTCAGCATTGGCTGACCGTGGCTCGCGATCGCAACACACCCACGCCTCTCTTTCGCGTAGCCATGACCGAACTGGGTCGCTGGCTGGCCTATGAAGCGGCACGGGAATGGTTGCCAACAGTGGAAACAGTGGTTGAAACCCCCCTAGCCCCCTGTGGAGCCATGGTCGTGAATCCCCAAGTCCCCGTGGTCGTGGTACCAATTCTGCGGGCGGGTTTAGCCTTGCTCGAGGGTGCCCAAGGGGTCTTACCAACGGCAAAGACCTACCACCTAGGGATTGTGCGGGATGAGGCTACCCTTGAACCCAGTTGCTATCTCAATAAGTTGCCCCCTCAGTTTGACCCCCAAACCCGTGTCCTCATTAGTGAGCCGATGCTGGCGACGGGAGGTTCAATCATGATAGCCATGCAGGAATTGGTGCAGCGGGGGATTGACCCAGCTTTGGTGCGAATCATTTCCGTTGTCACTGCCCCCCCGGCTCTGCAGAAACTGGGTGCCTATTTTCCCGCAGCGCAAGTCTATGCAGCCACAATTGATGAGACGTTGAATGAGCAGGGCTTTATTGTGCCCGGCTTGGGGGATGCCGGCGATCGCGCCTTTGGTACTGGAGAGGAAACCTAGGCGATGATGACCGTGGTCACTGTGCCGGCGACAACGGCTAATTTGGGTCCAGGGTTTGATTGTTTAGGGGCCGCTTTGACCCTCACCAATACGTTTACCTTTTCCTTGAGCGATCGCCCCCATGTCAGCGTGCGGGGGACTGAGGCCGCCAGTGTCAGCAGTAGCCCTAACAATTTGGCCTATCGTGCCTACAGCCGTTTCTATGAACATCTAGGGCGTGAAGCACCACCCGTATATTTGGAGATTGACCTGGGGGTTCCCCTCGCACGGGGTCTAGGCAGCTCAGCGACAGCAATTATCGGTGGCTTAGTGGGGGCGAATCGGCTGGCGGGCTTTCCCCTCAATCATACCGAGGTTCTGGAATTGGCCATTGAAATGGAAGGCCACCCCGATAATGTGGTGCCGGCCCTACTAGGGGGCTGTCGTCTTGCTGTCCAAGAGGGTGCTGGCGGATGGCATTGGCTAGAGATTCCTTGGGATCAGGATGTGGTGCCCATTGTGGCTATTCCGGACTTTGAGCTAGCCACAGAAACGGCACGGCAAGTACTGCCCTGCCACTGTACCTATGGTGATGCCGTCTTTAATATCAGTCACCTTGGCGCCTTGTTGCGGGGGTTGGAAACAGGGCAACGGGAGTGGCTGCAACTGGCGTTGGCCGATCGCCTGCATCAACCCTACCGCCAAAGTCTGATCAAAGGCTATGCCGATCTCCACAGGGCGGCTCTTGAGGCGGGTGCCCACGGCCTCGTTATTAGTGGAGCAGGCCCAACTCTCTTAGCTCTTGGGGATCCCGTAACTGCTTCAGCCATTGCCACTGCCCTCAAGGAGACTTGGGCAACGTTTGATGTGCAGGCACGGGTGGAGATACTGGCAATTCAACGCCAAGGGACAACGGTGGGCGATCGCTAAAAATCATAGAAATCAATAAAATGCTTCCTGCTGCTAGGAGGTGATTTGATGACTCAAGAACCGGATGCCCTGACAACGGACCTGCTGCAACGCCTGCGCCGCAAAGAGGGAACTTGGCAGGATTGGGGGGCAGGATGCCGGCAACTGCAAAAACAGGGGCTCTCTCCCCAAGCCATTTTTGAGGCCACGGGCATTGAACCCATCCACCAAAATCAACTCATCATTGCCCTGCAAGTGAATCAGAGCCTAGGGGAAGCACCCGAATCGGTGCGTGCCTATTTTCAAACGCGGGGCAGCGATCTGCTCTATGAACTACGGGTCTTATCGGCGGGCGATCGCCTGGCAGTAGCGACGCTGATTGTCGAGAAACAACTGGATGTCACTGCAGTTCATGAGGTGTGTCGTGCCCTCAAAGCAGGCGGCTATCAAAAGGATGACAGTGAAGGCTTTAGTGAGAGTGTTGGCGATCGCATTGGTCGCTACTATTGGCAACTGGCACGGCAGCAGCGAGATTTGGCCCAGCGATCGCGCCTCATTGCCCAAGGGCTGCGCTTTGTCGAATCTGCTAGCGGCCGGCAGGCCCTAGAAAAATTACTCACGGACTTCACCGTTGTCCCCGCGGTCAATCAACCCCGCCTCCCCCTTTACCGCTTGGATACGGCTGAGGAAGTCCCCTACTTGGTTCCTGTGGCCGGTACCGCCCCCCTGACCGCTACTGCCTTTCAGCAGGTTCCCCGCCTGAGCTGCACCGAGGTATTTCGCGTGGTTGCTGTTCCCCAAGGAATGAGTCTTGTGGCTCTCCCCGCTTGGCAAGTGCTGCTCAATGCCGTTGATCCAGTGGCGATCCTTTGGCCAGCGGCAGACCTCCCTGCAGAATTACCGCCAAGCCCAGAGGGGCTGCCCATTGCCCAGGTGCTTCTGATTGTGGATCGGGGTCTGGCCGAGTGGAACCGCGATCGCTATCTGTTGATTGCTCCTAGGGCCTCTGACGCAGTTCAACTGGCTTGGTTGCCTGAACCGCCTACGGCTCCAATTCTTGGCCAACTTCTACTGGTGCTGCGCCCCCCCCAAGTGTTGGATGAGAGCCTCAATAGGGAACTCTGGTTTTTTGAGGAATAACCTAGCTTCAGGCGAGATTAACCACAACCCCCAGAGGGCTGACACTCCCTAAGCTGTAATCTGCCAAGGCTAAACCCACAGACTGCCGGGGCGCCTTCAAATTCACCACCACCAGAGTCTGATCCACCAGTCCCGACCAGAGTTTGGCATCAGCAAAGTTGGCCAAGGGCGGTGTATCCACAATCACCAGATCAAAGTAATTTTTGAGGTGAGCCATGAATTGCTTCAGCGTGTCTTGACTTAGGAGCCGCATCGGCTGCTGCCGCAACTCCCCGGCCGTTAAAATGGCAAGGCCGCGCTGAGTCTGGGCAACACTATGCCAATGTCGCCGCTGAATTAACCAATCTGCCAAGCCCTGTTCATTACTCAGTCCAAGATAGCGGTGAATCTTAGGTTGGCGCAAATCCCCATCAATGAGCAGAACCCGCTGACCCGTGCCTGCGGCAGCAAGGGAAAGATGGAGAGCAACCGTGGTGCGCCCATCGGTGGGTAGGGCTGAAATGATGGCCAATGACTGCCCCAGACCCACCGCTTGCAGGTTAGCCAACAGATGGTGAAAGGACTCTTGGAACTTCATTCCTTCCCCCACAGTGGGTAGGACTTGGGTCACCTGCCACAACCCTGCGTTGCCCTTGACGACGCGCTCTAGGCGCAGATTGATTTGGGGGGTTGCCTTGGGAATGTTGCCAAGGAGGGGCACGCCTAGGGTTTCTTCCACCTGGGCTGGACTGACAAACGTATGGTCAGCAGCATCTGCCAGATAAACGGCGAAAACGCCCAACAGGAGGCTGGCGATCGCCCCTAATACCAACAGCAGTAAGCGTGGGAATGTGGGTTGGACAGCAGGATTCTCTACATCCGTCAGTACTTGCCAGGCAAAGTGATTCTGTGCCAGTTGCAGTTGGACCGCCTGTCGGGCTTGATTGAGCATCTCTAAGGAGAGATTGGCCCTCCGAATCTGATTTTGAAGGCGCTCAATGGCGGGGAGTTGGCCACTCAGTTGTTGTAATTGTTGGGCAATTGCCGCTTGGGGAGCAGCCAGCTCAGCATCATAGCGCCGCTGGTTTTCGTACTCAATCCACGCCGTAATGTAGTTGGTAATGAGCGTTTGTGAGACTGTTCCCTGAAAGCCTAGGGCAGTGGGGTTATTCACTGGATATTGCTCACCAATCACTTGGCGGGCGATCGCCTGCAATTGCTCTAGTAAAACTCGGCGCTGTTCCTCTAGGGCTTGGATGATGGGTGTTCCTTCCCGAAAAATGGCTAAATTCCTGGCAATTTCTTGATCCAGCTCTTGAATGCGTGCCAGTTGCTGCTGATAAGCCGGAGAAGTACTCAAATTTGCTGCCGCTAGGGCTTCGGCGGGGGTCATCTTGAGTTGTTCTTGGAACCCTTGAAAACGACCGTAGGCTTCCACGGCCTTAAGGCGAGCGGCTTGGCGCAGGCTATGGATTTGGCGATACTGTTCCGTTAAAAAGCGCAGTTGCTCTGAGGGTTGCAGGCTGGTGCCTTGGGTTTCGCTGGCTTGGAGTTGCCGCTGTAGCTGCTCTAATTCTGCCAGGTGCTGATTGATGTCGTTGTCGAGTTGCTTTAGGGTGCGATTGAGTTGTTCTTGGCGATCGCGCTGACTGTAGTCAACAAATGCTTCGGCAACAGCCTTTAACACTGCGGTCACGATTTCTGGCTGGCGATCGCGATAGGCCACCTCTAGTACTTTTGTTTCTGTCGGGGCTTGCCCTGTTGCTGAACTAACCACTGGTTGAATTTCCAGATGCTCAGCTAAGACCCGTGTGGTCAAATGGGGGTACTGCTGTTGCAGTTTTTGGGCAATGGGCGCCAGTACTTTGTCACTTTCCAAAACAACAATCTGTGATCCCACATCTGTTTGCGGGAAGGGGGTGGGCAAACGGTCTGCGGGGAGCGTCCCCATAATGCCCTCCCGTGGTGGTGGCATTGGCGGAGTTTGTGGCTCACTCACGGGTTCCATCAAGAGGCGAAAGGAGGCCTTGTACATTTCGGGGTGCCAGAGAACATACCCACCCATGACCAAGAATGAGAACAAAACCGTACCTGAGAACAGTCGCCATCGTCGCCGACAGCGATCGCCAAAGTTCTGCACTCCACCCTTGGTTTGCCTCTTGGTGGTGCTGATGAACCCCGATAGATGGCGCTGGCGATCAACGACCCGTAAATTGGGTACCTTTTGTGGGAGTGACATCAGTCGTACACCATGCTTAATCAAATACGTTAACTAAGTTGAGGAACACTCCTAAGGTTCCTAATGCACCAATAGGACGCAAGGCATTCCCAATGGCATCCCCCACCTGCGTTAGCCCTGACCGTTCCACCACAATCACATCCCCCTCTTGCAATACAGGATTGTTGTTGGCATTGGGTTGGGCTGCCAAGCTAAAGGGAATCCGTCGCCGACTAACCGTGCCATCGCGATTGAGCCGCACCAGTGTCACCCTAGACATATTGGCACGTTGCACATTGAAGCCGCCCGCTGCCCCAATGCCCTGAGTGAGGGTGGCATTCGCTGGTACTTCGACCAAGCCCGGTCGCAATACTTCACCCACAACCTGCACCCGAATCACCTGCGGCGAAAAGGTGGCAGAGGCGACGCGAATCGCTTCAGCCGCATTCACTTCCTTTGCCTTGGGCACCACAATCACATCATCACTGCGCAGGGTAATATCTTGACTGGCATCCCCCGACTGAATCATCTCCCAAAGATTAATTTTCGTGACTGCCGTTTGGCCATTCCCCAGTTGGCGACGGATCTCAATGCTGCGAATATCGGCCTCTTGCGTAATTCCACCGCTTTGAGCAAGGACTTGGCTCAGGCGAGGCCATGTTAGGCCACCGGAAAGAAGGCCGATACCAGCGGCAGAAGCTGATACAGAAGTAAAAGGAACAACATAGGATCCTGGACGGCTCACCTCACCCGCCACCAAAATCTTCATGGGGCGCGGCGTCTGCAATGTAACCGTTACTGCGGGAAAGCGCATGACTTGACTGTAAGCGTTGAGGATCACCTGCTCCGCTTGAGGTAGGGTTAAGCCACCCACGATCACTCGCCCTGCCAACGGTAGAGTGACTGAACCATCCAGATTAACCGTGAATTGTCGCTGACTAGTAACACTTGGTGGAAGGTTAACCACTTCAATAAAAAGCACGTCCCCCGCACCCAAGAGGTAGTCCTGAAGGGGGTTAGTGCTGGTGAAACTGTAGGAGCTTGGGCTGAGGGGCCTTGGTTGAGCAGTAGCCAAGGGGGGTGTCAGAAGTGTCGCCCCAAGGGTGAGTCCACTAGCAGCAATCGCTAGCAGGATGGCCGTCTTTTGTCGCCTTGGCCCGGATCGATACCCCATCGTTGCTTCTCCCCACTGACTTCCCAATTTTCCAGGTAACCTACACCATTGTCCCCTGTTCTACCATACGTGTTTAACCTCCGTGATGGATGGCAGGATTGCCGCCCTAGTCTGAGAAAAGGGCTTAAAATGGGAGGGAATACTGCATCCCCAGTATGTCATGCCAGATCAACCGCTCATTTGTCTAGAGAACATTTCCAAGGTTTACGGCCAAGGGGAAACCGAAGTGCACGCCCTTAGGGATGTGAATTTGCAAATTCAGCGGGGAGAGTACTGTGCCATTATGGGGGCGTCGGGGTCAGGGAAGTCCACAATGATGAATATTATTGGCTGTTTGGATCGCCCGACCTCTGGCCGCTACTTTCTCGATGGCCAAGATGTGGCCTATCTCAGTGATGATGAACTGGCCCATATCCGCAATGCCAAGATTGGCTTTGTCTTTCAACAGTTTTACTTACTAGGGCAGCTAACGGCACTGGAAAATGTGATGCTGCCTATGGTCTATGCCCAAGTGCCTCCTAAGGAACGACGCGATCGCGCGATTGCTGCCTTGGAACAGGTAGGCTTAGGGCACCGCCTTGAGAATCGTCCCAATCAACTCTCGGGCGGACAGCAACAACGGGTGGCGATCGCCCGCGCCATTGTCAATCAGCCGTTGCTGCTGCTAGCCGATGAACCCACCGGTGCCCTCGATAGCCACACCACTGCGGAAATCCTGGCTATTTTTGGTCAACTCAATGCCGCCGGCATGACCGTAATTATGGTGACCCATGAACCCGATGTGGCAGCGGTCACCCACCGCATTATCCAGTTTCGCGACGGTCAAATTCGTTGCGATCGCCCCAATATCCCTAGCCCACTGGCGGCAGCTGCTTTATCTTAGGAAGGGGAATAGCGGAGAAAAAAGTAAAAATCATGGCAAAAGCAGCTTGGAAAGGTGCGACCTTGGCCGAGAGCGATCGCTACGAAGTGGTCGAGGGCAATGTTTACTTTCCGCCAGAAGCCCTCAATCAGGCCTATTTTCAGCCCAGCGATACCCACACCGTTTGTGGTTGGAAAGGCACAGCCAGCTACTACCCCATTGTTGTCAATGGCGAAGTGAATCGCGATGCGGCCTGGTACTACCCCGATCCCAAGCCTGCGGCAGCCAATATCAAGGGCTATGTGGCCTTTTGGCGAGGGGTGCAGGTGACGCGCTAAGGGGAGGAATTCCCGCACGGTTGAGAATTTCAGGAATCAAATCCTCACGGCGCACCGCCATTAAGTGCACCCCCTGACACAACTCCCGTGCTTGTTGGACTTGTTCAGCCGCAATAGTTATTCCTTCATCGAGGGGATCAGGCGCTGCCGCTAGCCGATCGATAATGTGCTGGGGAATCGAAGCCCCCGGCACCGCCCGATTGATAAACAGGGCATTTTTAGCAGACTTAAGAAGAAAAATTCCTGCAAGAATTGGCCGACCACAACCCGCTGCAATCTGATCCATAAACTTGGCTAGCCGCTCAAAGTCGGTAATCAACTGCGTTTGGAAAAACTGAGCGCCCGCTGCCAATTTACGCTCAAACCGTTGTTGCAGCCCCGACCAACTGGCAGACTGGGGATCGACGGCAGCACCGGCAAAGAAATGTGTCGCTCCATCGGCTAGGGGGCGATCTTCGCTATCTACCCCCTGATTGAGTTGGCCAATGACGCGCAATAGACGGACAGATTCCAAATCAAAGACGGGCTTGGCTTGGGGATGATCCCCAGCTTTGACGGGGTCACCCGTAAGTGCCAAAATATTGCGTAAACCAAGGGCGGCAATGCCCATGAGATCCGCTTGCAGAGCAATGCGGTTGCGATCGCGACAGGCTATTTGACAAATGGGCTCAAACCCCTGCTGTTGCAACAAATAGGCGGCTGCCCAAGAACTCATCCGCAGCACAGCGCGACTGCCATCGGTGACATTGACCGCATGAACTCTCCCCTTCAGATGGGCTGCTTGGCGCAGCATTGTACTGGCATCCCTACCCTTGGGGGGACACACCTCGGCGGTAATGAGGAACTCACCCTGCTCACAGGCAGCTTGAAAACGCGAGACTGACAAGGAAATGGCTAGAGCGCGACTAGGCAACTATCATACACACTCGTGGTGCCCCTTCCTAGGCGGCCAAATGGGCACTCACCGTCTGCACTAGTGTCTCCGTCCAATAATCAGCAATATGCTGCTGTTCTGCTTCCACCATGACGCGGATAACCGGTTCTGTACCGGAGGCACGCACCAAGACTCGCCCGCGATCGCCCATATCCAGTTGCGCTTTGGCAATCATCTGTTGTAGAGGTTCACACTCTTGCCAGTGAAGCCGCCGCTGACGATCCTCAACCCGAACATTGCGGAGAATTTGCGGGTAGGCAGTAAAACTTTGGTCTCGCAGTTGCGCTAGGGATAGACCAGAATCCTGAACTAGGGTCGCTAGGTGCACTGCCGTGAGCAGGCCATCCCCCCCCACGCCATAGTGGCGGCAGAGGATGTGTCCCGACTGTTCGCCCCCCAGCATGGCACCGTGGCGCAACATTTCTGCATGGACGTATTGATCGCCCACCGCTGCCCGTACCAGTTGTCCACCCCGCGCTTGCCAAGCCCGCTCAAAGCCCAGATTCGACATCACAGTGGCCACAATTAAATCCTTGGGCAGTTGTGCCTGCGACTGGAGTTTTTGTCCCCAGAAATAGAGAATGTGATCGCCATCAACCACCCGTCCTTGACTATCCACCGCCAGCACGCGATCGGCATCGCCATCAAAGGCAAATCCCATAGCAGCCCGGGTTGCACGGACAGCCTGCTGCAAGGGTTCCAGATGGGTGGAGCCACAGTTGACATTAATCCGATTTCCATCGGCGCGATCGTGGAGAGCAATCACCTCAGCCCCCAGGGCATGGAAGACCGTAGGTGCCACCGCCACCGCAGATCCCCAGGCCAAATCCAACACCACCCGCAGTCCTCGCAGGGGTTGACGATCCTGAAGGGGGGCTTGCACCGCATGGCGATAGCGCTGGAGCAGTTCGGGGCGATGATGCAAATGTCCCCAATGCTCGGTATGGGGGAGCGATAGGCCAGCATTTAAGTGGGCTTCAATGGCTTTCTGCAGATCAGGGCTCAGTTTGCTGCCATCACTGCCAAAAATCTTAATGCCGTTGTCGGCGGGGGGATTATGACTGGCGGAAATCATAGCACCCCCAATGGCTTCTGTGGTGGTCGTTAGGTAGGCAATACAAGGGGTTGGACACAGGCCCACATGCCACACCTCAAAACCAGCGGCAGTTAACCCTGCGGCCAAGGCGGTGGCCAACATATCACTGGAGTTGCGGGAGTCTTGACCAATGATAAAGGGGCGCTGGGGTGCATCTGTTGTTTGCCGCAGGACTTCCCCCACCCAGTATCCCAAGCTCAAGGCCAAGTTGGGGGTTAGCAACTCTCCCGCCCGTCCACGAATGCCATCGGTTCCAAACCGAATCGGCTGCTGCCCAGTCATGGTTAATTCCTCACGCCACACCAACACTCGCAATTTTCTAGTCGATTCCCTTAGCTATGCAGAGGAGGATTTGTAACATTTATTCACTATCTCTGGACTATAGCATCTCTATACACTTTCCCCCACAGGAGTATTCTGGATCAGCGGGAATTGAGGCGAAGCAAAATGTTACCACCCGACCTGCGCCAACAATTGCAATCTTGCCAAGGGCGACTCCTACACCTTTTGCAGTCCTTTTCTTCAGCAAGGGTACTAGTGGTGGGAGATCTCACCCTCGATGAATTCCTTACAGGGCAGGTGGAGCGCCTCTCACGGGAAGCCCCTGTGCTGATTTTGCGCCATGAGTTTACCCGCCAAGTCCCCGGCGGCGGTGCCAACGCTATCTACAATTTGGCCAAGCTGGGCGCTCAGGTGCAGGCCGTTGGTCTTGTGGGTACAGATCCCCAGGGAGAAGCACTCTGTGGCATTTTTCAGGAGGCAGGGATTGATACGCGGGGCATCTTGAAGGAGAGCGATCGCCCCACAGTGACAAAAACGCGTATTTCAGGCCATGCTCGCCAGTCGGTGACCCAGCAAATTGTCCGCGTCGATCGCAAATCCGATGATCTCCCCTCCCCGGCCCTTCAGGAAGCCCTAGCTGCCTTCATTCGCGAGCAGCTCGGAACTGCCGATGCGGTAGTTTGCTCCGACTATGGGGATGGTGTCTTTACGCCCCCCGTGATTGCCGCCGCCTTAGAGCATCAGCGCACAATTGTTGATACCCAACGGGATTTAGCCCGCTATCGCGGTGCTTTCCTATTTACACCGAACCTGCCAGAGGCAGAGGCAGCGGTGGGCTACCCAATTCGGACGGAGGCGGAGGTCCTGCAAGCGGGGGAAGACCTGCTGGATTTGACAGGGGCTAAATATATGCTGATTACGCGGGGGGATGCTGGTATGAGTCTCTTTAGCCGGGAGGCAGCGCCCTATCATTTGCCCGCCTTTAACCGCACAGATGTCTTTGATGTGACTGGTGCAGGCGATACGGTTGTGGCTGCTTTAACCCTTGCCCTTGTGGCGGGTGCTAGTCTTTGGGAGGCGGCAGTTTTAGGCAATTTAGCCGCCAGTATTGTCGTACGCCAGTTTGGTACAGCCACCACATCCACTGCAGAGATGGCGGCAGCCCTTCACTCTTTGCTCGAAGATTAGTGCCGCGTTGCCTGCTGCAACCATTCAAGAATGCCTTGGGCAAGGGTGCGGGCAAGCTCACCTTGGGCTTGGGGGTTAACAATCCACTCAAACTCTTCGGGGTGAATCATGAAGCCCAGTTCTAGCAACACCGCAGGGGCAATTGTCGGACGAGTCAGGGCAAGGTTATTCCAAAACACACCGTAGTGCTGCCGCCGCAGTCGCTGAGTTAAGTAACTCTCTAGGAAAACCGCAAGGTCGTGGCTTTGAGGGTGATACCAAAAGGCGCCAATCCCTTGGGTATGGCGGGCATCGCCAGCATCGGGAAGAGCATTGTAGTGCAAGCTGAGAGCAAGGGTGGGTTGGGCTGATTCAATGGCGAGACTGCGATCGAGCAAGTCCAGATCAATATCCTCTGTGCGCGTTAAAATGACCGTTGCCCCAAGGCGTTCTAGCTCCGGTGCCAGTTTTTTTGCCAGTGTTAATGTGACAACCTTTTCTGGGGTACCATCGGGACCCCGTGCCCCCAGGTCCTCAGGCCCGCCATGGCCAGGATCGATGAGGATTTTAATCCCCCGCAGGGGTTGTGTGCCCCGCTGGAGTTGTGGTGGATGGCGCAGTTGCAGCAGCAGCCGATTCCCTTCATAGGCGACGCGATAGCCCCACTGTTGGCGATGATGAAGCGTAAACCGATACGCCACCCGTTGCTGATCAAGGGGGGACCAATCAAGGCGCTGGATGACAGGATCAGCATCGAGGCGAATGATGTCGGTTTGGGGAATCGTGTTGTAGAGCGTCAGGGTGAACTGGCGATCGCCCTGCTGAATGGCAATTGGCACCGGCACATCTAAAGGAAAGCTGATTTCTGTCCAACCCGCCCGCTGACGACTGGTAATACTGCGAATGGTGGCTGTTGTCGGCAGAGCACTGGAAAGGAAGCGCACTTCCTCGGCGCGGATCCAACCCCCATAGTCCAGATGCAGCCAATCCCCCGTTTGTCCTCGCACCCGTGCTCGCGTTCCCACTGGCAGGGGCGTCAGCCGTGAATAATCGGTGCTCGGCCCAGTGCGTGCTACGCCCCCAAGGGAGCGGTTGACTTCAACAACGGGTAAGTGTGTCGGCTCAGCCACACGAATGCGGGCACCCAGTTGGCGCTGGCTTGCAAATCGCCATTGAATTGGGCCATAGTCCCCCACCTGGGTCAATTGCAGGCAGTTGCGGTACAAGGAAGGGCGAGTAGTGACCACATCGGCTTGATGAATCAGTGCAGCAAGATTAGAGGGCAGTTGCACTTGGGGGGGTAGGGGTTCTAGGGGCAGAATGCGCTGACCCACTTGAACTTCAACGGCGCGATCGCCGGGGGCAGCAGCGGTAAAGCAAACAATGTCATTGACTAGCCGCACTAAATCAGCTGTTGGCTCTAGGGGTTGTGGACTGGTCGGTATTTCGGGCACGGCGCGGGTAATGGCAAACTCAAGGCGTTGATTTCCCCCTTGGAGAATGATGCGATTCAATCCGGGTTGCAGAGGAAGACTGGGGGCAAAGTGTCCCGCTGGCGAGCGATCGCCAATCACTTGACCATTGAGCGTCACTGCGACCTGGGGTGGGGCTGTACCAATAAAGAAAATCTGGGGGGCACTGGTGGTGTGCTCCCGCGGCGGATAAACCACTTGTAGGGAACCCTGCGCTCTTGCTGGCTGGAGTGAACCCACCATGAGTGCACTCAGGAAACTCAAACTCAACCCATTCACCCCCAACCCTCATACCTTCCTTAACCTTTTCTTCAGATTACAGCTCTTTATCTAAAATGCGGGATGCCTATGAGGCTGTTTTACCTAATTGTGATCCTGCTTCATCCTTGTGGAAAGGACTGTTATAAAAGTCAATCACTTCTCAGACAAAGAGAAGAAATTCTCTCTTAGGCCACTTATGGAATCCTTTGATCCCTGTCAAATTAGCATATTTTTTAACATTGGGATCGTTGCCATCTCCGGGAAATCCATTCATAATAAAAAGCATCCCCTCTCATAAATTTTCTTAATGTTGCGCAACACTATTTCTTTGGTCTCGTTGTTTTGAAACGTAAGTTTGCGCAGCACTTTTTATCACAAGTCCGTGTCCATCAAAAAGAATTTAAGGATTATTTAACTATGGTTACCATGCAAACGATTCACTGTCCTCACTGTGGTAAATTGGCTCTCCGCCAGCGCTATGGTTCCGTGAGTCACACCCAATGTCCCCACTGTGATTACGTCCTAACGATGTGCGATCGCACGGGACGGGTCCTAGAGGCCTATACGCCGGAAATTACCCATGTCGGTCAGTATGGCGCCAATCTCACCTGCACCATAGAGTGGACAAAGGCACTTTGCTAGCAAGGATTTATTAGAAGAATCTAAAGATTGATGAGGGAAATCCTGAGAGTTGTTAAGATAGTTTACATATGGCTATCTTACTTCTACTGGTACTGGCATTGGTGCTGTGGTCGGTGCGACTCCTCCACGGTGCTTATCACCTTCGGGATTTTTCCCTACTGCTGGCCAGCGGCCTTGTGGCCATCTCAGCGGGAGGTGTCATTTTTGTCTATAGCCTGATGAATGGCTGTGTTGGCTATCTCAGTCAAGCTCAGCCTATTCCCGAATCTGATGCTGCTGTCATCATGTCTGATGTGGCCTATTTTGAGAGTGCCGCTGGAACCACAAACGTCACCTCTAGCCCCTAAGTTCGACTGAGAATCCAAACGGTGGCGATCGCCAGCGTGAACACCGTGAGTGGAGCACCAAAGCGCAAGTGCTGCCAAAAGGAAAACCGCTCCCCGGAGCTAGCAGCTGCCTCAACTGTAATCAAATTAGCTACAGCGCCAAAAAGGGTGAGATTCCCCGCGAGGGTACTCGTAGCTGCCAGGAGGTACCAGAGTTGATCGGCACCTTTGGGGATAAACTGCGCTAATAGCAGCACTGTCGGCACGTTAGAGATCAAATTCGACAGCAGTGCTGTAATCACCACGAGGGCCAAGGGCTGATTCACCCAAGGGCGCAAAGTGCCCAGTAAATCAAGGTTTTGCATACAGCGGGTCAGAATAAACAGACCCGCAAACAGAATCAATAGTGACCAATCCACCTGAGCAAGCACCCGCTCTGGCTTGAGACGGCGGGTGACCAGTAAAGCCGCTGCTGCCAATAGAGAGGATTCTGCTAAGGGAAAGCCCAGCACAAAGGCCAAAAACATCAGCCCAGAGACAATCAGGGTCTTGTGGAGTAACCCTTTTTGCACCGGCACCGCTTGGAGCGTAGCTAACGTAAAAGGTTGGCGCGATCGCACCTCCGGATAGAGCCAGCCCAACCAAATCACTTGCAGACCTAAGCCCAGCCCTGCAATGGGTACCATCACTTGGGCAAACGGAAGGTACCCCAACTCGGAAAACGATCCCACGAGAATATTTTGGGGGTTGCCGCTAAGGGTGGCTACAGAGCCGATATTGGTTGCCCCCGCGATCGCCAGCAGGTAGGGTACTGGATTCAAACCCAAGACATGGGTAATGCGCAGGGTTAAAGGCGTCGTTACAAGGGCAAGGGTATCATTCAGAAAGACCGCCGATAGTATTCCCGTCGCCACGGTGAGAAACACCAGCAACCCCAAGGGACTGCCACTAAAGCGCACCACGGTCACCATCGCTATTTGAAAAAAGCCGCTCAAGCCGAGATAGGCATTCACAATCATCATGCTGAGCAAGAACACGATGGTTTGGGGATCAATCGCTTGCCATGCAGTGGGTAGATCAATCGCCCCTACGGCAATCAACAGAGCCGCACTCACAAGGGCGATCGTGGCGCGATTCATGTCTAGCCCCGGCACCCCCCCAAGGGCCAAGGCACCGTAGCTGAGGGCGAGAATCAGGAGTTGCAGCAGAGACCCCAACACCTACTGTTGGGTTTGAATTTTCTTGGCCTCTAGGGCATCAAGCAATTCCCCAAGGGCCGCAAGATCATCGCCATCATATTCCCGCTTCCACAGCAGTTGGGAAATTTGGTTTTCAATAGCTGAGGTTAATACTTGGGTTTCGAGCACCCGTTGCACTAAGCGTTGGATCATCATAGGGGTTTGGCAGCTTAGACAGTTGTTCTCTAGGGTAGCCCATTGGCTGGGGGGGCAGGTAGGGGCACCGGGATCAGCAAAGCGTTGATCCGCAGCGGGGGATCGTTGTCCCGTCAATAAATCGTGTTGCGATAAATTAAGGAAAGTTGAAATTCTAGGATACACCAGATATACTAAAGGGCAACTTTTGTAAACTCAATCACAGTACTTTGAAGGCAAAGGAGGTAAGGCAACTTGGCCAGAAGACGGAAGCGGAAGAGCCGGCGGCGTCTCGAAGGGCGCAAAATCCTTGAGTGCGTACCTCAATATAGCATCGAAAGTGGCGAAGATAAACCCGTGACAGCGGCCCGAAAATTCATTCAAGCTAAGGGGATCACCCCGCCCGCTTTAGTTCTTGTTAAGCGGAATGAGCACACCACCGATCGCTACTTCTGGGCAGAAAAGGGCTTGTTTGGTGCGCAGTACGTTGAAGAAAACCACTTTTTATTCCCTAGCCTAAGGGAACTTGCAGAAGAAAAAATGGCAGCCACCACCCGCTAGGCTGTTTTTTACAAGCATCCTTTTTAGGGGGAGTCAGGACTTGCTCTTGGCTCTTTTTGCTTTGGTGGTGAGAGGCCCAAGCTTTGATCTTTTTGCGCCATTTACTTATGGCAATTTGGAAACTGTCCTCATAAAATAGAAATAGCGGAGACACACGTTTCCGTTCACTCCTCACACCACACCCCGCCTGGACAGTTATTGGTTCGGGCGGCTTCCTTTTTGTAAAGGTTTATAAAGGCTGATCACTCCCAAACGTGGTCAGGATCCCTGAGATAGTCCTTGACTTTGCCAAATCCGCTAGCTGGCTAAAGGGGCTGGTTTGAGCGTATTTTACTCATGTCTCTAAAAGCTCATATTCACTCAGTTGGCTTTGGGTAGAATACTTTACAGAATTGTACTTGTTGACCTTGGCAGCGTTGTCCTGCCCTGCTTGTTCAACTTTCAACTTTCTTCTCGGCTTCTTGAATTTTACACCAGCCTTCGCTAGCAGCGGCCGCTGCTACTGCTGGGAAGATGATAGGAATGATGAAAACCACAGTGATCCTTAAATGAGATGAGCGAGGAGATGTCCAACCATTACCACAAAAAGTGATAAAGTCAAGCCATAGAACAACAGATTTTATGTTTTTTAACCAAGAAAATTAAAATGCAATACCGCATTTATCATCAAACCACCTACACCTACAGCGCTGCCGTTGCTCTTGCCCCCCACGATTTGCGCTTGATTCCCCGCAGTGATGGCCACCAACGCCTGCGATCGCTCTCCCTGCAAATTTTACCGACTCCCCAAGGTCACAGTCCTGTCCTCGATGTCCATGGCAATCACATTCAGCGCTACTGGTGGTTACCGCAGCCCACTGCTTCCCTAACGATTCAGGTCACTTCTGAAGTAGAAACCTATTGCGCCAACCCCTTTAACTATTTGCTCGAATCATGGGCAATCACACTCCCTTTTAACTATCCGCAGCGGCTGGCAACTAGCCTGCATCCCTATCTATCACTGCCAGTGGATCCGGTTGCCTATGAACTGGCTTGGCAAGTTTTAGCCAGTGGCGATCGCCATGTCCTCACATTTCTCAGCGATCTCAATAACAAAATTTACCGTACGTGTCAGCACCAAATTCGTGAAACCGGTGCCCCTTGGCCCCCCTGTGTCACTTGGGCAAAACAAATGGGTTCCTGTCGCGATATGGCAGTCTTGTTTATCCATGCCTGTCGGGCGGTGGGCCTAGCGGCGCGGTTTGTCAGTGGCTATCAGGAAGGAGACTTGGATAATCCTGAACGGCACCTCCATGCTTGGGTGGAAGTGTATTTGCCGGGGGCAGGCTGGCGGGGCTATGATCCCACCCACGGCCTAGCGGTGAGCGATCGCCACATTGCCCTTGTGGCTGCCGCTGATCCGGCGGATGCTGCCCCCATTGAAGGTGCCCTACGGGGACAGGGGGTCACCTCAACCATGACCTATCAACTACAGATTCAGCGCCTCTCCTAGGTATGGAAGAAAAAGGCGGTGCCGAGAATCCCATAGGTGGCCAAAAGCAGCGCTCCCTCTAGCCAGTTGGAGCGGCCATCTAGGCTAATCACATTGGCAATTACAACCGCAATAATCACCGTCACCACCTCAAAAAGGCTAAAGTTCAAATCCATCGGCTGACCAATGAACTGGCCAATGAGCACAAGAACCGGTGCCACCAAAAGCGCCACCAAAAGGGATGAACCCAAGGCAATGGAAACGGACAGATCCATATTGTTTTTCAGGGCAACCCCCACAGCGGTCACATATTCCGCTGCACCACCCACCAATGGCAAGAGGATGACCCCAGTAAATAGGGGCGTCAAACCCAGTCCCGCCGTTGCCTCCTCGACAGCACCAACAAAGATTTCTGACTCAAAGGCTACCCCAATGGTGGCAATGATAAGAACAGTGATCCAAAGGGGTAGGTTGGGCCTTTCGTAGTGTCCTTCCACGCCCCCTAGTTCCACCTCACTAACATCGTAAAGATAGCTGTGGGTTTTCAGGGAAAAGAGTAACGTGAGCCCATAAACCAGAACCAGAATGATGGATACCACAACTGACATTTGGGAAACTGCGGTTGGCGGCACTCTATCGGAGGTGTAAATCACCATTGCTGGTAAAAGAATGGCAGCGATCGCCACCGTCATCGAGGAGGCATTCACCCGTGCCACCACTGGGGCAAAGGATTGTTCCTTGTAGCGAATGCCCCCCAGCAACATGGATAGCCCCATCACCAGCAAAAGGTTCGCCATCAGGGTTCCCGTAATACTGGCTTTGACAATATCCACTAAACCCGCTCGCAGCGCCACAATAGCAATAATGAGTTCGGTGGCATTGCCAAAGAGGGCATTCAAGAGGCCACCGATCGTCGGACCCGTGGCCAGCGCCACCTCTTCTGTGGCGGTGCTCAACCAAATCGCTAAGGGCACGATCGCCAGTGCTGCCAAAATAAAGACGGTGAGAGCGCCCCATTCCAGTTTTTCCGCAGCAACGGAAAGGGGAATAAATATCAAGAAACCAATCGAAACCAGTCGCCTCATGGGGGCACCCCTTACATGGTGAAAAAAGAAAAATTTTCTCTATCCTAGCCTGTGGTTTTAT
>NZ_DVDW01000045.1:0-41996 GCF_015296045.1 Thermosynechococcus sp. M3746_W2019_013
AAATGGGGTAGAAGTGCAAGCCAATGGCGTTGCTAGAGGGGACAACGGCACCGGTAATGATGTTGTTGCCATAGAGCAAAGAGCCGGCGACAGGCTCACGGATGCCATCGATGTCCACAGGGGGAGCAGCGATGAAAGCAATCACAAAGCAGATGGTAGCAGCGAGCAGAGTGGGGATCATCAACACGCCGAACCAGCCCACATAGAGGCGGTTGTTGGTGCTGGTGACCCAGCTACAAAATTGCTCCCACAGGTTCAGTTGCTCGCGACGTTGTAAAACAGTCGTCATAGTGATAAGTCCTGTTGAACAAAATGAATGAGGGTTACAAACCGCTCACAGGGCCAAACCGAATGCCTGAGAGGCTTCAGGAGCACTCGCTGGCTGTGCAACGGAATGTAACCCTATGTTAATCAATCTCTCAGAAAAATGTAAAGGGTTATGTCTGAATTTTATATTCTGTTAAGATTTTCTCAGGGATCAGGGGGGTCCCGGCGCGATCGCTGGCTGGGGATCCAAGCAATAGGCAAGGTCAATAGATAGCTGGTTAGAGTCGCGATCGTAATCAGGGGCAGCATTGTCGTATGGGAAATCACCGTCAGAATTATCGCCAGGCCCAAAGGCGTTTTGGTAACCACCACCGTGACTGCCGCCATCATGCCAGCCAAGGCCACACTCAAGGGCGTATTCGGGAGTGCTTGGTGCACAGCCATACCCACACAAGCACCTACAAAAAATAGGGGAAAGACTACCCCCCCACGGAACCCTCCCCGCAGACAAAGACTCAGAGCAAGGAGCTTAAAGAAGGCAACCCTCAGCAAAATGCCAATGCTGTAGCGGTTCACCACTTGGATGACTTGTTCAATTTGGCGCTCACCGTAGAACAGCGTGATTGGGTGAATCAGGGCAATTAAGCCAATCAGAAACCCCACTGCCACGATCAAGAGGAGAGGATATTGCCGATAGGGGGTCAGCCAGCGTTGAATCTGCTGATCTAAAAAGACAAAGAGCGTTCCCACGGCTGCGCCAATGATGCCGATCAACACTGCAAAGCCAATATCCTCAGGACGCAGGCTATCGTAGGTAGGAAAGCGGTAAATGCCGCCAATGGTTGTGCCTGTAATCACCCGAAAAAGGGTAAACCCAGCAACAGCAGAAATCAAGGCTGGCAGGATTGCCTCATAAAACTCAAGACTACGGCGATGGGGGAGTTCCAAAACGAATAGCGTTGCACCAAGGGGCGACTCAAAAAACACGCCCATGCCCGCTGCCATCCCACAGAGGGTGAGAATGCGGGTGCTATCTGGGGATAGATGCAAACGAGCTGCCAACCAAGTGCCTAAGCCACCATTGATGTCAATCATTGGACTTTCAGGGCCAGCACTACTGCCAAATAGCAAGGATAGGCCAGAAGCCAATGCCATACCGGGTAGAAAGCGATAACTGAACCGACCCTCATGGTGTAACTCTGCGATCGCCGCCGCGATCTCCCCCTTTGCCCCAAAGAATTTGACCGATAAACCCACCAGCAAGCCGCCAAAGGCCGTAACCAGCGGAATGTAAGGATAGAGATGTGCCCACGTGCCAATGCTCACTTGGTTAGGCTCAGTCCCCCACAACAGCGCAAACCCTAGCTTGAGACCCAGATAAAAAGCCGTGGCCACACAGCCGCCGAGAAGACCAATGATTAGGGCATACAGGAGCAAACGGGGATAGGGGCAGGAGGCTCTTGCCATGGCAAAAGTGTTAGCGTCGCCGCCACCAGACAAAGACGGCAGAACCAAACCCGATAAGGGGCAAGAGAAAGACGCTGATAATCTCTAACCAACGACTGGTGGTGACATTGAGTTGAAGGCGGCGATTCGTGGTTTGGCGAGGACGAATCGAGAGTGCCTTTTGGTCGCGATCGCCCAACCAGAGTACGGAATTGACAAAGAGATCACTATTAATCCCTTGATAGGCAATCACGCCATCGGTAGCAAACTCCGAATCTCCAAAGACCACTAGGCGGGCTTCCTTCGGTGGATTGTCACTCAACTGACGGGTAATAGCCACGCCAATCGGCAGCGGGCCTTTGGTATCTACGCCTTCGGTGAATTCAAGGTTGCCCGACTTCCAATCGGTTTCTGCCCAAGTTTGCGAGCCCGAAAGGGCAATTTCAACAATGTTATCGTCCTTTACAGGATTAATGCGAATGGCTTGCGCTCGGGGAAAGACGCTGGGACCTTGGGCAAAGCGCTCAGTAATGGGGTGATTGCCATAGGTAGTGACAATAATTGTGTCGGGCCCAAGTCCCACCTGCTGACCCACACCAGAGCCATCAATGACCCAGCGATTATCGAGGGTGAGTCCCCAGTTTTTCAGTAAATCATCAAGACCTGCGTTGACATCCACATCAAGCATCAGCAAAAGGCTACCGCCACGATTGAGGTACTCCTTGAGAAGATCCTGCTCAAGGCGTAAAAAAGGCTGCCGGGGTCCAGCGACAACAATCACATTGGCATCCTCGGGAATTCTCCCCGTCTCCAGCAAATTCAGGGGCAGGAGTTTCACCTCCCGCTGTTCGAGGAGTTTGGCCACTTCACTGAGGCTGGCGGCCCCACCAGTGAGGGGGAGTTCATTGTGTCCTGTGGTGAAATAGGCGCGGATCGTGCGATCGCTAGTGACGCGAATCAAGGCGGGGGTGAGGTTGCTTTCGGAAAGGTCTTCATCAATGCGCTGGGTTTTCTCACCGGCAACAACAATCACTTGTCCCACTTGAGTCACGTTGTACTTTTTGGCAAGGGCGGGTTGCTCTTGGGGGTCAATGAACTGGAAGGAAAAGCGGTTATGAGCCTGACGGCGATACTGTTCCAACAGCAGGCGATCGCGACTGGCAGCATTGGCATCAAACACCAACACCTGCACCGGCTGACCCAGATTTTGCAGAACATCACGGGTTTCTGCCGCTAGGGTAAAGGCACGGTTTTCGGTGAGATCGATTTCAACACTGTAGCGATCGGCCAAAAAGTTAATGATGCCCAATAGCGCAATCACCGCAACCACAGTCAAGATAGCATTGGCATTTGTTTGGGTGGAACGCCGTCCCCAAAACCCTGTGGAGACCCGACTTTGCTGGATTAGCCATAGCAGCAGGGCAATCCCCCCTAAGGCTAAAAGACCCAAGGGCAGCCAATTCCAGCGGTTGGTGACGAGGCCAGCACTCAACCCAGCGATGATGAGCAGTGGCGCCGCCCACAGGAATACCGTGGTCCATCGTTCGGGTGAGCCTAGGGCAAAGCGTTTCATGACCTGTACTCCCTAATTGCGCTGGTAACGAAAAGCATCAATGGACTGGGCTGTGAGGAAAATGCCTAGGAAAACGTAACTGCCAAAAACAAAAAGGCTACTGGTGCGGAAAATACCTCGGCTCAGGTTGGTAAAGTGCTCTAGGGGTGAGAGGTAGGTGAGGATATCACTGAGGTTTCCGCCAGTATTTTTAGCCAAGACGTCCAGCACCCAAAGAATTAGCAACACAGCAAACCCCAAAATGGCTGCCAGGATCGTGCTATCAGTCAAGGACGAGAGAAACATCCCAAGGGAGAGAACTGCCGCCGCCAAGAGAATCAATCCGCCATTGCCCGCAAGAATGAGCCAAAGGGAGAGGGGGGGCGTACTCTGCCGCAGGGCTACAAATTGGTAGACAACCACGGGCAGCAGAAGCGTGGTATAGAAGGTGAGCACTGCTAGGAGCTTACCCGTTGCCACACACCAGTTCGTAATCGGCGAGGTGGCTAGCAGTTCAAGGGTGCCGCGTTTACGCTCTTCGGTGTAGAGTCCCATTGAGAGCATCGGCAAAATAACTTGGGAAATGGAGCCTAGGAGTCCAAGAAAGCTTTCGAAAATCAGCTTGGGCACGTCAATGGCTTGGCGCGGCGCTCCAAACTGCTGTTGGAGCAAATCCTGCTGAGCCACTTGGCTAATAATTGTCGTCATCACAGTGAGGAAAAACAGGCCGCTGAGGAGCCAGAACACCCCCGCAATCACATAGTAGAAGGGGGTACTAAAGTAACTTTGGAGTTCACGGCGATAGATGGCAAGAATGTTGGCAAGAAGGACACGCAGCCCGTGGAGGGAAACGCTAAGCATGGGCTTCTTCGGTGGCATCACTGGGTTCTGCGGTGGGTTCATCGGTCGTTAGCTTCAAGAACACCTCCTCTAGGTTGGCACGGGAGCGGCGCATTTCAAAGAGTTGCACCCCATTTTGGACAAGGAGACTGGCAAGATCGGCGCCAATTTCTGAAGGACTGCTGACCTGAAGCTGCTGTCGTCCCTGAAGAGGGCGATTTTCCCATGTAATCTGTTGCAGCTCAGGCAACTGTTGCAGGAGGGATTGAATTTGGGCGCGATCGCCTGCCAGTTCAAGGTCATAGGTGTAGTTACTGCTGAGGCGTTGCAGCAGTTCATCTAGCTTGCCTACCCCTGCCACTTCGCCCTTGTGGATAATCACGGCGCGATCGCAGGTCATGCTCACTTCCGCCAAAATATGGGTGGAAAGAATCACTGTGTGCTGTCCTGCCAAGTTTTTAATCAGGTTGCGCACCTCAATAATTTGGCGCGGATCCAGACCCACCGTGGGTTCATCCAGGATGATGGCTGGCGGATCGTGAACGATCGCTTGGGCAATGCCGACCCGCTGCCGGTAGCCCTTCGAGAGTTTGCGAATAATTGTCCGTTGCTGATCCCAGAGACCACAGCTTTTGAGGGCGTATTCTACCCGCTGGGGGCGATCGCCCGCACTGACGCCCTTGATGCGAGCCACAAAGTGCAGATAGCCCGCCACCGTCATTTCGGTATAGAGGGGGGGATTTTCTGGCAGATAGCCAATGCGCTGCCGCACTGCCATCGGATCTGTGTGGACTTCATAACCGGCAATGGTTGCAGTGCCACTGGTTGCCGGCAAATACCCCGCCAAAATCCGCATTGTGGTGGTTTTACCGGCGCCATTGGGGCCAAGGAGACCGAGAATCTCACCACTAGTGGCTGAAAAGCTGACATCCCGTAGGGCTGTGGTTGTACCGTAAACCTTGGTCAGGTGTTCGACCTGAATCATGGCGTTTCCTCAACTCGCTACTGGTTCTACGGGAAACACTGACACAAAATATAGCCTTTTTTTAATCAAATGCTGAGGACTTGAATAGTGGTCTTCTGGGGCAGATTGGCTGCCGATAGACTGAGGGCAGCACCCCCACTGCGGCGAACTGGGGTTCCCTCCATGACTTTCAAAAAGTCCTCTAGCCCCGCCAGATCACAATTATTGGGGTCAGCGGCAGCGGTTCGATAGTGGCAAGGAATAACCAAACGCGGTTGTAAAACTTCAATGGCCGCCTTGGCGTCCTCAGCCCTATAGGCTTTGGCACCGCCTCCCACTGGCACGATCATGACATCAGGTTGACCCATAAGAATGCGTTGCTCGACGGTGATGGGCATCGCAATGCCGCCCATGTGCAGGAGGTTGATGCCCCCCTGCTGCCAGCGCCAAACCACATTGATACCAAAGCGGAAGCCACCAAAACGATCATGACTGGTACGAATGCCCTGAATACTTAAACCATTGACTTTATAGGAGCCTGGCTGCAAGAGCAGTTTAGGCCGACCGGGCAAGCCTTGGATGTAGCCCTCGTCCAAGAGGCGACTGCTAATCATGACAATATCAGCGGTGACGCGGGGAGGCCGCAATCCTTTGGTGCAACCAAGGGGGCGGAAGGGATTGACGAGTACCCGCTGACCACTGCCGGTAAAGAGAAAGCAGGTGTGGCCAAACCACTGGAGAGAGAGACTACCCCCTTGGGCATGGGCTGCCCAGTGTCCACCAAGGCTGGCGATCGCGCCCACTTGAGCCAAACGCAAGAACTGCCGCCGTTCCATTTTTTCTCCCCACACTCCTATTCCAGCTCAGTGTACCGAAAAGTGGCGGGCTCACAACGGTGGACTGGACAGCCGTCGCAAAAAGTTCCGTAGCAGGTCTTTGCCGCAGGTGGTGAGAATGCTCTCGGGATGGAATTGCACCCCTTCCAGCGTCGGATATTGGCGGTGGCGCACCCCCATAATTAGGCCATCCTCCGTCCAAGCGGTAATTTCCAACACCTCGGGGCAACTGTCGCGATCAATGACGAGGCTGTGGTAGCGAGTGGCACTAAAGGGTTGAGGCAGGTCTTGAAATACCCCCACACCCTTGTGGTAAATTTCCGACGTTTTGCCGTGCATCAGGGTTGGTGCGAGCGTCACCTTACCACCAAAAACCTCACCAATGGCTTGATGTCCCAAGCAAACCCCCAAGATGGGCAGTTGTCCAGCATAGCTACGGATCAGGGCTTCGGAAATCCCCGCATCCGCAGGGCGACCAGGGCCGGGAGAAATCACGACACCCGCAGGGGCAAGGGCAGCAACCTCATCGAGGCTGATCTTGTCGTTGCGAAAGACCCGCAGATCCCCAGCAATTGGGAACTCCCGCGCTAGCTCCCCTAAGTATTGGACAAGGTTGTAGGTGAAGCTGTCGTAGTTGTCAATAACGATAATCAAGGGAGAAGGGTCCTCTCATCTTCTGTGTGTCTTGATATGTGTCTTGATCCTACTACTCAAGGGGTTGGGGGAATGGTGCAGCTATGGTGTCAGGGACACTGTTTTCGCCCTATAGCAGCGGTGATCTTTGACAAGGATGGCACACTAGCCGATGTTGCCCATTACCTGAGGGTGGTGGCGATCGCCCGTGCTGTGAAAATTGCCGAACCCTTTCCCAATCTTAAGGAGTCGTTACTTCAGGCTTTTGGGGTGATTGGTGATCACCTTGATCCAACGGGGTTGCAAGCTGTGGGGACACGGCAGGAGAACCTCATTGCCGCCGCCGCCTTTGTAGCCACACAGGGAATTCCTTGGATTGCTGCCTTAGAACGGGCCAACGCTGCCTTTGGGGAAGCAGACCGAGAATTTAGCGCCAAAGCACCGTTAACCCCACCCCTACCGGGGGTCATTGAGCTAGTGCAACGGCTCCATCGGTTAGGATGTGCCTTGGCAATTATCTCTAGCGATCGCACCTCAGAGATTGAGGCTTTTTTAGACACCTATCACCTGAAGCCCTTTTTCCAACTCTGGCAGGGGGCAGATGAGCTACCCACGAAGCCCGATCCGCAGGTATTCCTGAGGGCGTGCGATCGCCTGGGGGTGCGGCCCGAACAAACCGTCGTCATTGGGGATGCCGACAGTGATGGCCTCATGGCACAGCGGGGAGGCGCAGCGGCCAGCATTGGTGTCACCTGGGGTTGGCATAGACCACCAGCGTTGAATTATTGTGATTGCATCCTTGCCTCACCCTTGGAGATCCAGATCAGGAGTGATGAGAACTAATTAGACTCAGTGGCAACAAAGGGTCAAGGGTAACTAAGACGATAGTGGAGATAAACCTCATTGCCCACCGGCAAGACATTCAGGAGGCTTAACCTCCCTGAGCAGGGGATCTCCTCTGGATAGAGGCGAGGGGCTGCCGATCCAAGGAGGAGTGGGCAGAGGGTCAACCACAATTCATCAATGGCAGCAATTTGTAACAGGGAAGCGAAAAGCTGTCCTCCCCCCAGCACGGCCAAGGTTTGCACCCCAGAGGCTTGAAGGTGGGCAAAAGCCTGCGGCCAGTCAATCGCCTCTCCCCTAGTGCACCAACAGTGATCAAAGGCAGTGGATCCTTGCCAACGGCTGGCGCCTTTCTCGGTCG
The DNA here is from genome assembly GCF_015296045.1 of Thermosynechococcus sp. M3746_W2019_013. Lineage (NCBI taxonomy): Bacteria > Bacillati > Cyanobacteriota > Cyanophyceae > Acaryochloridales > Thermosynechococcaceae > Thermosynechococcus > Thermosynechococcus sp. M3746_W2019_013. The sequence goes on from NZ_DVDW01000045.1 coordinate 7,743, forward strand.
TCAGTAGGGCACGAGGAATCGGCTGGCGAAAGAAGGGAAGATTGAGGTCTAGTTCACCACTAGCAGAGCAGACAATTTGCAAGGGTTGGGGCGATCGCCCTTGATGTTCGCGCTCAGCAATCAGATGAGAAGATTGAAGGCGCATCGCTGTCCCCCCCAAACGCAGTGTTGTTGCCCCAAAGAGTACCGCATCCACCTGCGCTACCTGCTGTTCCAGGTGCTGAAAGTCATAGGCCGAGGCAATGCGCTGACCGCGGGCATCGGCCCGAGCTAGGCAGCCATCTAAACTACTGGCCAAAATTGCAGTCGTGTAGGGGCGGGAAATGGGCTGGGGCTGGCTCAAGGGATCATCACTTTTTCAGTCGCTGGTGCCGGAGTCTCATTGAGCAATTCTAGCCGTTGCTGGCTGGCAGGATCACTCGGAAAAAAATTATCTCCCCCCTCTTGCACCAATAGCTCACTACAGGGGATCGTGTCGGAGAGAATGGCACTCGCCATCATGCCGCTGTGAACTTCCAGCTGTCCTGCCCGTGGCGATTCAAACACCAGTCGTTGCCCCGGGAAAACCACCCGCTCGAAATACCAGTTGGCAATATTTGTAATGCGTACCACCTGAATTTTGCTGGTGGCATTGACGTAACAGCAGAGGATGCGATCGCAACTATCGCTGGGGACGGGATCAAAGATTTGCGGCATAGGGATTAAGGATTTGTTATAGGACATGTCTTTACCCTTGTTAGCCTAACATTGCCAATTCGATGCAGTTGTAAACTCAACTACAGGATCGACAGTTGATCCCTTCCTTGAATTACCGTGATCCCCTGCTGGAAAGGCGCAAATGTGTTAAAAACTAAACAGCTATAGAGATTTATTAAGAATTTAGCGTTTCCATAGATCTTGTCTTGGGCTAACCTATGTCGCCGCGTGTCCTCTACGTCCGTCTCCCCTGTAACCCGATTTTTCCCATTGGGGTTGTCTATCTTGCAGACTATATTCATAAGCAATTACCAAGTATTGAGCAACGGATTTTTGATTTGGGGACAGTGCCGCCCCTCGATTTTCGGCCTGCCCTCGCCCAAGTCATTGATGAGTTTCGACCCACCCATCTGGTTTTTTCTTGGCGAGATATTCAAATCTATGCCCCGGTGGGCGGACGGGGGGGCAATCCCCTGCAACATGCCTTTGAGGTCTATTACGCTCGCAATCCTTTGGTGAAGCTGCGGGGAGCGATCGGGGGTCTGCGGGTGATGAGTGCCTACTATGGTGAACTTTGGCGCAACCTCAATTTGATCCGCTTAGGACTCCACCATGCCAAGCGTCACCATCCGGAAGTCACAACCATTGTCGGTGGCGGCGCAGTGAGTGTCTTCTATGAGCAGTTGGGCTCTCAACTGCCCAAAGGCACCATTGTTTCCGTTGGCGAAGGGGAAACGCTGCTGCACAAAGTCCTAACGAACCAACCCATTTCCGGGGAGCGTTGCTATGTTGCGGGTGTTGACAAGCCCCGCGATCGCCTCATTCACGAATGGCCAACCCCCATCGAAAAAACCGCCTGCAACTACGACTACATTGAGACCATTTGGCCGGAATTTGAGTATTACCTTCAGGGGGGCGACTTTTATATCGGGGTGCAAACCAAGCGGGGCTGTCCCCACAACTGCTGCTACTGCGTCTATACCGTGGTTGAAGGCAAACAGGTGCGCATTAACCCTGCTGAAGAAGTCGTCGCTGAAATGCACCAGCTCTACAATCGCGGTGTGCGCAACTTTTGGTTTACCGATGCCCAGTTTATCCCCGCTCGTAAATTTATCCCCGCCGCGATCGCCCTGCTGCGGGAAATCCTCAAAGCAGGCATGAATGATATTCACTGGGCGGCCTACATCCGTGCCGACAACCTCACCCCCGAGCTGTGTGAGCTAATGGTGCAAACGGGGATGAACTACTTTGAAATCGGCATCACCAGTGGCTCCCAAGAACTGGTGCGAAAAATGCGCATGGGCTACAACCTGCGAACAGTGCTGCAGAACTGCCGTGATTTGAAAGCCGCTGGGTTCAACGCCCTTGTCTCTGTGAATTATTCCTTCAATGTCATTGATGAACGCCCCGACACCATTGCCCAAACCATTGCCTACCACCGCGAACTGGAACGCATCTTTGGTGCAGACAACGTTGAGCCAGCCATTTTCTTCATTGGTCTGCAACCCCATACCCACCTTGAGGAATATGCCCTCGAGCGCGGCATTTTGCGTCCTGGCTACAACCCCATGAGCCTCATGCCGTGGACGGCCAAAAAACTGCTTTGGAACCCGGAACCCATGGGATCCGTCTTTGGGGAGGTGTGCCTTGCGGCTTGGCGACTCAATCCCAATGACTTTGGCCGCACCGTGATGGATTTACTGGAGGAGCGCTTTGGCCGTGCCCCTTTGGCGGCGGCCTTATCTGCTCCTCTTGAGGAACCTCCTTTGGTGCATCGTTAAAAAAAGCGAAATAAAATGACCATTCCCCCTTAGAATGTTTCCTAGATCATTTCTGGCCATGAGTTAGTAAACAGAGGAAGGGATCAGGTGGTTAGAGTCGCTATCAATGGTTTTGGGCGCATCGGTCGGAACTTCATGCGTTGCTGGTTACAGCGGAAAGCCAATAGCAAGCTAGAGATTGTAGGCATCAACGATACCTCCGATCCCCGCACCAATGCCCATTTGCTAAAGTATGACTCGATGTTAGGCATTTTCCATGATGCCGAAATCACTGCTGACGACGACTGTATCTATGCCGGCGGCCATGCGGTTAAATGCGTGTCTGATCGCAACCCTGAAAATCTGCCTTGGAGCGCTTGGGGGATTGATCTGGTCATTGAAGCCACGGGGGTCTTTACCAGCCGCGAGGGGGCAAGCAAACACCTGAGCGCTGGTGCAAAAAAAGTGCTGATCACAGCACCCGGCAAAGGCAATATCCCCACCTATGTGGTCGGGGTGAATCACCACACCTACGATCCCAGTGAGGATATCGTCAGCAATGCCAGTTGCACCACCAACTGCCTAGCCCCGATTGTCAAAGTGCTCCATGAAACCTTTGGCATCCAGCAGGGGATGATGACGACGACCCACAGTTACACCGGGGATCAACGCCTGCTCGATGCGAGTCACCGCGATCTGCGGCGAGCCCGGGCAGCAGCGATGAACATTGTGCCCACTTCTACGGGGGCTGCTAAGGCAGTCGGGCTGGTGATTCCCGAATTGCAAGGGAAACTGAACGGGATTGCCCTGCGGGTACCCACCCCCAATGTTTCTGTGGTGGACTTTGTTGCTCAGGTGGAAAAACCCACCATTGCTGAGCAGGTCAACCAAGTGATCAAGGAGGCCTCTGAAACCACTATGAAGGGGATTATCCACTACAGTGAACTGGAGCTTGTGTCTTCCGACTATCGGGGTCACAATGCCTCCTCAATTTTGGATGCGTCCCTAACGATGGTGCTGGGGGGTAATTTGGTAAAAGTGGTAGCTTGGTACGATAACGAGTGGGGCTATAGCCAGCGGGTTCTGGACTTGGCAGAGCACATGGCCACCCACTGGTCTTAGTTGTTTCATTACTTAGGAATTGGTTCGCAACTCACAATGCAAGATAAGTCGATGTTAATGATTCCGGGTCCAACGCCGGTGCCGGAATCGGTTCTTCTGTCTCTCAGTAAACATCCTATTGGCCATCGCAGCGGTGACTTTAGCGAGATCATGGCAGCGGTGACGGCAGGGTTGAAATGGCTGCATCAGACGACGAATGATGTGCTGATTTTGACGGCCAGCGGCACAGGGGCAATGGAAGCCGGAATCATTAACTTTCTCAGTGCGGGCGATCGCGTCCTGGTGGGCTGTAACGGCAAATTTGGCGATCGCTGGGGAGAAGTGTGCGATGCCTATGGCCTGAAGACGGAGCGCATTACTGCCCCTTGGGGACAACCCCTCAACCCCGATGACTTCAAAGCAGCCCTCGAGGCGGACACGGCTAAAACCATCAAAGCGGTAATTGTTACCCACAGCGAAACCTCAACGGGGGTGATCAACGACTTAGAAGCGATTAACCGCCATGTCAAAGCCCACGGCCAAGCCCTAATCATTGTGGATGCCGTCACCAGTCTTGGCGCTGTGAATGTCCCTATTGATGAGTGGGGACTAGATGTGGTTGGTTCTGGTTCCCAAAAGGGCTATATGATTCCACCGGGATTGGCCTTTGTCAGCGTTAGTGCCAAAGCATGGGAAGCCTACAAAACCGCAACGCTGCCCAAGTTCTATCTTGACCTTGGCAAATACCGCAAAGACGCCGCCAAAAACACAACCCCCTTTACGCCACCAGTGAATCTCTTTTTTGCCCTAAAGACGGCACTGGAGATGATGCAGGCGGAGGGTCTAGACAGTATCTTTGCTCGCCACCAGCGCTTGATGCAGGCCACCCGTGCGGCCATGAAGGCACTCAACTTGCCCCTCTATGCGCCGGATGACTGTGCCAGTCCCGCCATTACTGCCGTGGCACCCCAAGGGGTAGAGGCCGAAAAAATTCGCAACCTGATGAAAAAACGCTTTGACATTGCCCTCGCGGGGGGCCAAGATCACCTGAAGGGACAGATTTTCCGCATAGGTCACTTGGGCTTTGTTAGCGATCGCGATATTTTGGCAGCTATCAGTGCCCTCGAAGCTGTGCTGGGGGAATTGGGCTACAGCAACTTTACTCCAGGGGCCGGGGTGGCCGCCGCTAGTCGTGTATTGACCGCAGCCTAAGGGATGGAACCTTGGTTACAGCCAGCAGCACTCCGGCAGGCACGACGCATTTGTGTCAGTTTTCAGCGCTGGACGGGGCGATCGCTCCTCCCCAATCCTGCTGAGGATGACTGGAGCCTAGGGCAGCAATTGTTTGACTGGTCCCAGCCTGTTCTATCCCATGGGAGTGAGGCAGATCCAATTCTCAATTACGGCAACCAAGCTGCCCTCACCCTCTGGGAATACCTTTGGACGGAATGGGTGCAGCTTCCCTCCCGCTTTACGGCTGAACCGATGGCTCAAGCTGAACGGTCAACACTCCTAGCCCAGGCTGCTCGCCAAGGGTATACCAGTCACTACAGTGGCATTCGTATCTCCCGCACGGGGCGACGGTTTCGCATTGAAAATGCTTGCATTTGGACAGTCCTAGATGAGGCAGGCAACCCAGTGGGACAAGCTGCCACCTTTGATCACTGGCGTTTTCTGTAGGATTGATTTAACTAATTCTGCTTTCCTCTGAATTCGTCAGATCACCTATGAAAGAACTCTTTCTCCATTGGTTGCATCAGCTACAAGCCTTCCGCTACCATCGCCGCAAGCCAGAAAGCCTCGATCAGCTGACCCGCACACTTGATGTGGAGTCCCGTTTGAGTGTTCCCTATATCGTCTTGATTGTCACCTCCTGCGCGATCGCTACCCTTGGGCTACTGGCCAATAGTGCAGCGGTGATTATTGGGGCAATGATTATCGCCCCCTTGATGGCACCCATTCGCGGGCTAGCCTTTGCCTCTTTAAGTGGGAATATCAGACTCTTTCGAGAGGCAGCTTTCGCTCTAGGTACAGGCACCTTACTTGCTATTGGGATATCATGGCTGATTGGCCTATTTGTGCGTCTTGAAGTGTATGGGAGTGAAATTATGGCTCGCTCCCAGCCTACGCTCCTTGATCTTGGTATTGCCGTCGTGGCCGGTGTTGTGAGTGCTTACGCGATCGCCGAGCCTCGTATTTCCAATACCTTAGCCGGAACTGCCATTGCGGTTGCCCTAATGCCACCAGTGTGCACGATTGGCCTAGGGCTTGCCCAAGGGAATGCCCGCCTCACCCTGGGGGCTATCCTGCTGTATCTCACCAATCTGCTGGGCATTGCCCTTGCCTGTATGGTTTTCTTTGTTATCACCGGCTACATTCCCCTCCACCGCAGTCGCCGTCCACTGCTTATTGCTGGGGCCTTAACGGCTGTCTTAGTCGTACCGCTGGCAATTAGTTTTAGTCGCCTTCTGCAACAGGCACGCCTCCAGTATCAGGTACGGCAAGCGCTGGTGCGGGGTACGCTCACGTTTCAGCGACTAGATTTACTGAGTAGCGAGACCGACTGGGTCAGTGATCCACCCATTGTGCTCCTGAATGTGCGGGCCCGTGAACCTGTGACACCCAAGCAAGTCAGGCTGATGGAAGAGTTTATCCATCAGCACATGGGTCGCCCTTTTCGCTTAGTCCTACAGGTGTCTAGTGTGCAAGAAGTAACCGCAGAAGAGTCAACGCCCTAGTTTTTTGAGCGTCAAGCGAAAATGTTAAACTATTGGGACTCCACCCTAATTTCGGTGTCATCTGCTCTTTGTCAACGCTGCCTATTCACGCATGAGTGATTTTCTTCCCTATGCCTACCTCAAGGGTCAATTTGTGCCCTTTGAAGAAGCCAAAATTTCCGTGGCCACCCATGCCCTCCACTATGGAACAGCCGCTTTAGGCGGCTTGCGTGGTCTTCCCAATCCTGCCAATTCAAAGGAAATTCTCCTTTTCCGTCTTGAGGATCACTGTCGGCGCCTCAGTCGCAGTGCCCATTATCTGGGCTATGAATTGCCAACCAGTGACATTAAAGCAAGAATCATTGAGTGGGTGCAGAAAAATCAGCCCAGCGTGCCTTTCTATATTCGGCCCTTGGTTTATACCTCCGGGTTAGGAATTGCACCCCGGCTCCACGATATTGAAAAGGATTTTCTGATTTACGGCATGCCCCTTGGGGATTATCTTTCAGCCACTGGTGTTACCTGTCGTATTAGCTCCTGGCAGCGGCAGTGCGATCGCTCCTTTCCCCTCCGGGGCAAGCTCACCACCTCCTACATTGTCTCCGCCTTGGCCAAGACAGAAGCGGTTTCCTCGGGCTTTGATGAGGCGATTCTCCTCAACGCTCAAGGAAAAGTCTGTGAAGCGTCGGGGATGAATCTCTTCTTGGTGCGGGATGGACAACTGATTACGCCGAGCGTGGATCAGGATATTCTTGAGGGGATTACCCGCCGCAGTGTCATTGAACTGGCGCAAGCAGCTGGGGTCAAGGTGATGGAGCGACCCGTGGATCGCACGGAACTGTTGATTGCGGATGAGGTCTTTTTAACCGGCACGGCTGCGCGAATTGTGCCCGTCAGTCGTATTGAGACCTACACTCTGCCTAGCGATCGCCCCCTGACACTCCAACTGCAAAAACAATTACAGGCGATCGTTGAAGGCCGAGAGCCGCAGTATCGCCATTGGATTGATGTCATTCCGCTCTAGCTCAAGCGATTCTGATCGGTTGGGGTGAGATACTTGCACAGCCTCAGTTCAGTACCCTGGGCATTCCAATAGACCTCATCAAAGATCGCATAGATTAAAAATAAGCCCCGACCACATTCACAGTCGGCGGCTGGCAACAACTCATCAGCGGTTTCAGAAACATTACTGGGGGGGGAGAAGCCATCCCCCTGATCCGTAATCACCCACCAGCACTGATCAGGCGCAAAGGTATAACGCACCAGAACTAACTTCTCGGGGTTGAGTTGATTGCCGTGGCGAGCCGCATTAACGAGGGCTTCTTGGAGGCCGAGCCTAATTTCGTCTTTGTATTGGGGGGGAAGATCACTGATGAGAATCTCGAGGATGGGTTGGAGAAAAAGTGTCGAGGGAAATGCTAGGGTCTGCCACTGAGGCGCAACGTACATTAACGTCATAGACGGCATAACCCGCGAAGGCTAACTGGGCAGCGGGATACAGATCCGAGACAGATGAGAGTCATTGGCGGATAACCGAACCCCTCTCCCTTTAGCTTAGCAAGGGAGTTGTTGCTCACACAACCGCCGCCTGGCTGGCCAATCTTTGGGGGGCCTAATGCAGGCGATCGCCAAAATAGCGGCGGTAAAGATCACAGCGCACCTTAGCCAAATTCCCCTCTAGGGTAATCAGTCCCAAACTGTGGAGCTTAAAGCCAATAGTGCTATCAACAACACCGCCGTTGTCTGCTTGCAGAATCTTCCTAAAGGCGGGTACCAGGTCTTTTTGCTGCTGGAGATGCCACCACTGTCGCCGCAGGTGATCTCGATATAACCCCGTTTCTGAGGCTGCATTGGCCATTAGCTCCTGCCATGTGAGGTCTTGGCGGGCGAGATGATAAAGACTCAGACGAATCAGGTAGGGATGCCCCCCCACCAAGTGCTGAAGGTCTTGAAGCTGCTCTTCTGAGAGACTCAGGCCGTGAAGGCGGCACAACTCAGCAATTTGTGCTTGGGTGAATTCCGGCAGATCAACGGCTAAGCCAACGTTAAAGGGAGATTGGTTAATATCCAGGGGAATGTAAACCTCGGTGCCATGCACCACAATTAGACGGAGATTGCGCCAAATATCGCGGTTTTTGCCCTCCTCATGCCATGCCCGCAACAGGCCAAAGAAATCACTGGCCACTTCCGGATATTCAAACACCCGATCCACTTCGTCTAGGCCGAGAACAAGGGGGCGACCCTCAAATTGTGTCCCCGGTTTCTGGCAATTGGGTAAGAGATACTCCTCAAAATAGGCAGTGCAGTTATATTTACTGCCAAAAATGTCATCCCAATACTCATTGAGGCGGTTTTCTAGCCCTAGGCGCCGTCCAACACTGGCACAGAGCCAACGCAGTAGTTTTTCCAAATCACTGAAGACTTGGGCATCCGCCAGTTGGAAACTGAGAGGAACAGTGCCATAGCCCTCTTGGGTGGCACGGTAGAGCAGCCGTGCCATGAGTGAGGTTTTGCCCATTTGGCGGGGAGCTTTGATGCGAATCAGGGAGCCGGGTTGCAAGAGGGTTTCCCGACAACGCTGCTCAATAGGAGGCCGCTCAATATAAAACGCCGAGGCCACTTCCACTTGCCCTTCCGGCAGTTCTGGCTCAGCCACGGGAACAGGGGCACTATCACCAACGAATGTATTCTTTTGATCGGGTTCAGCAATGGTTTCTTGGGGGGCATCGCTACTGGTGGCCACAGGGGCCGTGGTCGCATTCACCAAGTCGAGAATTTCTTGCAGCAGGGTGTCGGTATCCGCTGGCGATCGCCAGAAGCGCTGTTGCAGTCGATGCAGGTAGCCCCGCAACTCATAGTTCAAGGGCATATCCAGCGGAAAATTGACCCGCACAGGCAAGATAAAGGGACGGCGATCGCCCCGGTGGGCTTGCAACTGTTTGACGGTGCGGACTTCCTCGAGCACCATTTCACTTTGAGCTGCCGTTTGCGAGAGCAACAGAACAAAAAAATCACACTGTTTGAGCTCCTGATCAATCCGCTGTGCCCATGCTTCCCCGAGACGGATACTTTGGCTAGCCATAAAGGGTTGGTGACCCGCCTTTTGCAAGGCCTCTTGGAGCGCACTTGCCAATTGCAAATCGGTGCCGTGACTGGAGTGACTGATAAAAATACGGCGACCTTGGTTGGGAAAGGCGGCGGTGGCTGCCGGTGGTGAGGACAGCGGTTTGGGTTCGGTGGCTTTGGGGGGTAGCGTGGAAACAGGGGGTAGTGGACGGGGTGGCGCCTCACCTGCCTTTGGCGATCGCCAGAGGTCTTGAACGGGAGTTCTGAGAAATTTGCCAAGGCGAAACCAAAAAGATTTGGGCACCTCTACCTGTTGCAGACTGGCAAGGGCATCGGCAGCCGTAGCAAAGCGTTCATAGGGAGAAGGGTGAATGAGCTTATTGACAAACTGCACTAGGCGATCGCTCACCGGTTCAGTGGCTTGCCAACACCAACAGCCGTAGGGGTTTTGGGTGAGTTGCAGGGGACTCAACCCCGTTAATGCCTGTACAGCCACCATTCCCAAGGAATAGAGATCGCTGGCCGGGCGGGGCCGTCCTTGGGCTTGCTCTGGTGCCATATACCCCGGTGTGCCAATGGCGATCGTCTGCGGATTCGCATCTCCCACTAAGGTACCACCGCCAATGGAGACCCCCATTTCCTTCACAGCACCAAAATCAATGAGGACCAAGCGGTGATCCAATTGGCGACGAATTAAGTTATCGGGTTTAACATCACGGTGGATGACACCACATTCATGCACAAAGCTGAGAACTCCGAGGGCATCTTGGAGCAGCTCAATCACCCGTGCCTCTGACCACGCACAGCCCGGCAACAATTCCTGCCGTAGGACTTGACCCTCAACGAAGTCTTGGACAAGGTAAAACTCGTTGTCCTCCTCAAAGTAGGCAAGGAGGCGGGGGATTTGGTCATGAGTGCCCAGCCGCTCTAGAATTTGTGCCTCGCGCTGAAAGAGCGATCGCGCCAAGGGGAGAAAGGCCGCATCCCTACGGGCAGGGCGCAGGTATTTAACAACACACTTGGCCCGAATAGGCCGATGAACATCCTCTGCCAGAAACGTTTGGCCAAAATTCCCAGCTCCCAAGACTCGAATGAGTTTATAGCGCCCGCCAAGGGTTTTCCCAATCATGATAATTGTTTTTTACCGGCGTCTCCTTGTTGATATATCTTGGCACAGCCCTTCCCCGCTCCACCATCAGAGTGCCCCCATGGGGTATTTGGCGCTAAGGATCGCATGCCGCACAGGAGATAGGAAAACCACCCTTGCACTCCCAGACATTGCAAAACCAGACATTGCAAAAGAGGAGATAAAAGGACTCGATGCCGCTACCGCAGGATCATGAATAGACTGACGACGAGGCTCAGTAGGAAACAGCCCACACTCCCAATGGCATGGGCCGGGAAAACTCAAAGGCCTCCCTTGAGCGATCGCCCTGGGGACAGTATTTCCTCAAATTTCTCAAAGAACTAGCTCGGTACCTTGGGCGCTGGATTCTTGCATTTTACACCTGCCACTAGGGGAAAGCAGCCTTTATAGCCTTAGCGGAATAATTTGACCAAAAAGGCCGAGGCTCCAGATGGTTTGAATGGGCAGTTCAGTTACAAAGAGGGTGGCAACGCCAAGGTTATAGGCTTGGGTGTTGTAGGCGATGTAACGTTCAATCTCTTCTGCTGGGCGGGATTCGAGTTGGTCACAGACTTCCAAAGCCACCATAGCTATGCCGCTATTGCGATTGATGATCTCTGGGCACACCTGAGTCAGAAGGAAGGTATTGATTTCCGTTGCGGTATGGCGTTGATAGTCGGCAGGGGTGGGATTGGTGAGGCAGGCCGCAATAATCCCCAACAGCAAGAAGGCACCACCGCTGCACCAGAGAGGGCGTGCCCTGATTTGGGAAAGGAGAGGCACTTTCATGGGAGAATTCTCTATGCTATGCTAGAAAACTAGCTTAGGAAGCATGGCGAGCGTAGCCAAGTGGTTAAGGCAGTGGATTGTGGTTCCACCATTCGTGGGTTCGAGTCCCATCGCTCGCCCTTTATTCTAGTGGATAATGTACCGAGCGGGTGTGTCTGTGGCACAACGGCTACTGTGGGGATGTCTTGTACTGTTGCTGAGCCTGCTGCTGGTTGCCTGTGGCGGTGAGGGGTCGCGCCAAGGGGATCACAGTCTTGTCATTGGCACCACGGCTCGCCTGCGCACCCTCGACCCCGCTGATGCCTACGAAAACTTGGCGGGCCTGCTTCTGTTCAATTTGGGCGATCGCCTCTATACCTACAAAGGCAAAGACCTCATTCCCCAACTGGCCACTGCCTTACCCGAAGTTAGCGAAGATGGCCTCACCTACCGCATTCCCCTTCGGCGGGGGGTTTACTTCCACGATGGGACGCCCTTTAATGCTGCGGCCATGGCCTTTTCCCTGCAGCGATTTATGAATAGTGGTGGCCAGCCCGCCTCCCTGCTCGCAGGACGAGTCAAAGAAATTAAGGCGATCGCCGAGGACTTGCTGGAAATTCGCCTTAAGGAACCCTTTGGGGCTCTTCCCCATTTGTTGGCCTTTAGTGGTTTGTGTGCTGTTTCTCCTACGGCCTATGGCGCAGCGGGCAATCGCTTCTTGCCGACCCAATTTGTGGGCACAGGCCCTTACCGCCTAGCGGCCTACAGGACGGATGGGGTGCGCCTTGAACCCTTTGCTGACTATTGGGGCACCAAACCCGAAAATGCTGGCATTCGTGTGCAAATTTTCTCCAGTAGTGCCAATCTCTACAATGCCTTTCGCACGGGGGCAGTGGATGTGGCGATCGGTGCTCTCGATCCCAATCAAATTCGCGCCCTCAAGAGGCAAGCGCCAACGAAGCACTGGCAGGTAATTACGGGGGCAGGCAACGCTGTGACCGTCCTGAGCATCAATGTGCGCCAACCCCCTTGGGATCAATTGGCGGCGCGGCAGGTTTTGGCTGCGAGTGTCAATCGTCAGCGCCTCGTAGAACGAGTCTTTTTGGGGGAAGCAGAACCCCTGTACTCCTTAGTGCCGAGTTTATTTCCTGTGAGTGAGCCCGTCTTTCGCGATCGCTATGGAGACGGCGATTCTAGCCAAATAGAGCACTGGTTGCAGAACACGACTATTTCACCGCAGCAGCCCTTGGTGGTGAACCTTTGGTACCGTGCCAATGTTCCCAGTAATGTCTTGGCGGCAACGGTTCTGAAAGCCTCCCTAGAGCGGGATTTGGGCGATCGCGTTCAGGTGCAACTAGACAGTGCCGATTCCGCCACGATCTACCGCAATTTAGAAAGTGGAGCCTATCCCTTGGTCTTGCTCGACTGGTACGGTGATTTCTACGATGCCGATAACTACCTTGAACCCTTCCTGAGTTGCGATCGCGGTTCCGTAGCCACCGGCTGTGAAAGGGGTGCCAGTGCTGCGTGGGGGTCGTTTTTCTACAGTCCTGAGGCCAATGCTCTCATTGTTGCCAGTCGCCGTGAGGCCAATCCCCAACGCCGCGGCGCCCTCTTGCGTCAGCTTCAGGAACTCAATGCTGAGGCCGTGGCCTTTTTGCCCCTGTGGCAGAGTCAAACCACCCTCTTTGCCCAACCCCAGTTGCAGGGGTTAACCCTTGATGTCAACCAGCTCTTTGCCTTTGCCCCCCTGCGGAAGAATCAATGACTCCCCGAAAGCAACGCTTGGATAGTCTTCTTGTGGAGCGGCATCTATGTGAGAGCCGCCAACAGGCACAACGCTGGATTCGTGCTGGCGAAGTTCAAGTCAACCATATTCCCATTGATAAGCCGGGGACGCTGGTGGCTGTGGATGCCACAATTCAGCTGAAAGCAAAACCCGCCTATGTTTCGCGGGGGGGTGAAAAGCTTGCCCATGCCCTGGGGGTCTTTCCGGTGGTGGTGCGCGATCGCGTGTGTTTGGATGGCGGTATTTCCACAGGCGGCTTTACGGATTGTCTGCTGCAAGCGGGAGCCCAATTGGTCTATGGCATTGATGTGGGCTATGGCCAAGTGGATTGGAAACTGCGCCAGGACCGGCGCCTTATTCTCAGGGAACGCACTAACCTGCGTTACCTAACCCCCGCTGATCTGTACACCGACGATGGACCCCGACCCGATCTGGGGGTGGTGGATGTCTCTTTTATTTCCTTAACTAAAGTGTTGCCGGCCCTATGGGAATTACTGCGGCCGCCGCGAGAGCTTATTGCTCTAATTAAGCCGCAATTTGAGGTGGGGCGCGATCGCCTCGGCAAAAAGGGTGTAGTGCGCGATGCCAAGGCGCGTCAAGAAGCGGTGGATCAGGTGATAACCGCAGCCGCAGCTTTGGGGTGGCAGTGCTACGGTGTCACTCCCTCGCCGATTTTGGGGCCTGCGGGCAATCAGGAATTCCTTGCCTACTTTTCCGGTGGTGCGAATGGTGTCCTGGAAAACAAGATGGTATCATCCTCCTGACAAAAATGACGGTTTTCTGAGAAGGCAGCAGGTGGCACCGTTGGACAAACGGAAGCCAGCCTCAGCCTCGGTCTCTCGGGTCGGCAAACCCTATGGCAATTATTCTTCCCCAAGCCATTTTGATTATCCTGCCCCCTTTACCAATAACTTCATGACGCTGATACAGGACGGCCCTCTTTTGGTGGGGATTGGGGTGCCCGAACTGCAAAATATGACGAGCGCGTTTGCCAATTCCATGACAAATCCGCAGCAGAAGCTCTTTGTTTATATTTTGGGGGCAATGTTCTATTTTGCCCTCTCTTTCCCCTGTCACGGCTCTGCCGCTTCCTTGAGCGGCGGTGGCAGCGATCAACTATTTCATAATCAAAACCGTTATGAGTATGATATATTAGGCATAGCTGTTAAAAAATGTAAACAGCCCTATTCAACCTATCCTAGTTAGGAGTACGAGGTTTTCTATGTCTGACTGTCTGCGTGTCGGTCAACCCGCCCCCGATTTTGAAGCGGTTGCTGTTTATGACCAAGAGTTCAAAACCATCAAGCTCTCGGACTATCGCGGTAAGTACGTTGTTCTCTTCTTTTATCCCTTGGACTTTACCTTTGTCTGCCCCACGGAAATTGTTGCCTTTAGCGATCGCTACGATGAATTTGCCAAATTGAACACCGAAATCCTTGGCGTGTCTGTGGATAGCCAGTTCTCCCACTTGGCTTGGACACAGACCGATCGCAAAGCTGGTGGTGTCGGCGATCTCAAATATCCCTTGGTGTCTGACCTAAAAAAAGAAATCAGCACTGCCTACAATGTGCTGACCGAAGAAGGGGTGGCCCTGCGCGGCCTGTTCATCATTGACAAAGAAGGGATTATCCAACACGCAACAATCAATAACTTGGCCTTTGGCCGCAGCGTTGATGAGACCCTGCGGGTGCTCCAAGCGATTCAATACGTTCAAACTCACCCCGATGAAGTCTGCCCTGCGGGCTGGCAACCTGGTGACAAAACGATGAACCCTGACCCCGTCAAATCCAAGGTCTATTTTGAAGCAGTGGGCTAATGGTCCCTCTTTCTTAGACTGATTCCTTGGGAACCTGCCCTTGAGGTGGGTTCTTTTTTGCTTCGCCAAGACCCGTGGGAAAACGCTAGGGTGGAACAAGAGGGGTTTTGCCGAATAGGGAGGCAAACATGACGGTTGATCGCCGCCTGATGCAGGCTGTAGACACACTGGGGTACCGAGTTACCGCAGGGGATGTGGCGGGTACAGTGGGATTACCGCTACAAACGGCCGAAAAAGGATTAATGGCCCTGGCTGCCGATGTTGGGGGAACGCTGCAAGTGGCCGAAAGCGGCGATATTGTCTACGTCTTCCCAAGAAATTTCCGCAGTATCCTGCAAGCAAAATACTGGCAACTGCGCCTGCGGGCGGTAGCGCAGCGGGTTTGGGGCATAGTTTTCTATCTCATTCGCATTTCCTTTGGCATTTTTCTCATTATTTCGATTGTCCTGATTTTTCTGGCGATCGCCATCATTTTGATTGCCCTTTCCAGTCAAGGGCGAGATGGTGACGATCGCGGCCAAGACAGCTCTTGGGGGGGCGGTGGCATCAATTTTTGGGTCTTTCCTGACTTTTGGTATTTCTTTGGCGATCCTTTCCCCCAGCGATCGCGCTCCCCATCAAGGGAAAATGGCGAGGAAATGAGCTTCTTTGAGGGGGTCTATTCCTTCCTCTTTGGCGATGGCAATCCCAATGCTGACCTTGAAGAACGCCGCTGGCAACTGATTGGCCAGGTCATTCGCAACAATGGCGGGGCAGTTACGGCAGAGCAAATTGCCCCCTATCTCGATTTAGAAACCAATCCGGGGGACGATGAGTGGTACATGCTGCCTGTGCTCACCCACTTTAATGGTCGTCCGCAGGTTACAGAGACAGGGCAAATTATCTATTGCTTTCCTGAGTTACAAACGACGGCGCAAACTCGCCAAGGGCCACAGCCGACACTTCCCCCCATCTTGGAGGAGCAGCTCTGGCGCTTTAGTCGGGCGCCCGCTTGGCAAGTTATGGTGGCCATTGGCTTGGGCTGTGTCAATCTCATCGGTGCACTGATGCTGTGGTACCTGCTGGGAGATGGGGCGATCGCCCAAGAGCTGGGGGGACTGGTGGCCTTTGTTGCCTCGATCTTTTGGATTTTACTTGGCTATGGCATTGGCTTTTTGGGGGTTCCCTTGGGGCGGTACTACTGGTTACTGTGGCAAAATCAACGCATTCGCGATCGCAATGCCCGCCGCTACCACTTCGCTAATCTCTTGGCCAATCCCACACCCCAGTTGCGTGCCAAATTACGGGCCGCTCAAGCCTATGCCCAGCAGCGGCAAATCCGTGAACAGGATGTCATTTATCGCTCAGATCAGGATTTAGTGGAGCAGGAACTCCCCCAATCGGAAGCCATTGATCGCGAGTGGTTACGCCGCCTGGAATCGGAATAGATCATGACCCGCTCTGCTCTACGCCGAGTAGCTGCCACAGGGAATCTCGAGGCCATTCAAGCCCTCCTAGCAGCGGCCCTTGCCCCCCAGGGGATAGGGGTCACAGTGGGTCAGCAGCCAGAATCTCTCCTGTTGCGCCTGCAGTGTCCAACGGCTGTCCCGGCTGCGATTGTGCTAACACTACTTGCTCGCGAACTGATCCATTGGCCAAGCTATGCCCACAGTAGTCTCCTGATCACAGCCTCCCAAGACAGCAACGATCTCTGGGAAGCGGTGCTTGACCTGACCCGTCCCCATGAGTTACTGCGCCTTGCCAAGGGGGAGCACCTGCGTCAGCAGCTCCCCACCCCTCCCCGCAGGGAGGAGTTTGGCATTCCTGTACAACCCCTCAGCACCCAAGATGGGCAAGTGATCGCAGCCGGGTTGGGTCTATCGCTTTTGCTCCTTGCTTCAGAGCAGGTGACATTTTTGCTCAGTCCGCTGGTGACTCTGGTTCACGAGCTGGGTCATGCAGTGATGGCGTGGTTCTTTGGCTATCCAGCGGTTCCGGCCTTTGATTTTCGCTACGGTGGTGGCGTCACCCTCCATGGCGATCGCGCAGGGGGTTTTGTCCTGCTCATCTATGCAGGATTACTGGCCTTGGCCTATTTCTACCGTCAAAATCGGCTTACCCTTATTTGCCTTGGGGTCTTGACGCTGCTCTACAGCCTTGTGGCCTTTAGTCCTATCCATGAAATGCTTTTTGTGGCCATGGGGCATGGCTTTGAACTGATTTTTGCCGTGATTTTTCTCTACCGTGCCCTCAGTGGTTGGGGGTGCCGCTACCCCGTTGAACGTCCCCTCTACAGTATGCTGGGGTTTTTCATTGTGTTTTTTAATATGCGCTTTGCTTGGCAGTTGCAGTTTAATCCTGTGTTTCGGGAGATGTACCTCATGGGTAAGGGGGGCATTGATCACGACTTTGTTCGCCTTGCCCGCGACTTTTTCCACACCGATTTAGCCACCGTGGTCGGTCTCTACGGCTTTTTTGTGGTTCTGACACCGGCGATCGCCTTCCTGCTCTATCGTTATCGCCAGCTCATGCTGTACCTATTGATTCGCCTCTTTTTCTCTAAGGGCTAGAGGCTACTCCCCTTGGCCACCTCAGCAGGTGCCAAACTAGGGGAAGATAGAAGTGGTCAACCATTGGGAATTGCTCAAAGATGTCCCTAACCCCTGGGGCGATCGCTCCCCCCTTTGAACTGGCGGATGCCACTGGTCAGCTGGTGCGTTTGGCTGACTTTCAAGGTCAGTGGGTGATTCTCTATTTCTATCCCCGTGACAATACCCCTGGCTGCACCAAAGAAGCCCGCGCCTACCGTGAGGTTAGTGCCACTTTGGGCGATCGCAACGTCGTTATCTTAGGCATCAGCCCCGACAGTGTCGCCTCCCACGCCAAATTCCAGCAAAAGCTCGACTTGCCCTTTCGGCTGCTGGCAGATGGGGATGCCAAGGTTGCCCAGGCCTACGGCAGCTATGGCCCGAAAAAGTTCCTGGGCAAGGAATATCTGGGTGTCTATCGGGATACGTTTCTCATCGATCCCACGGGTAAAATTGCCGCCATTTATCGGCGGGTCAAACCCGATGCCCACGTGGCGCAAGTGCTAGCGGATCTGGAGCGGCTGCAAGGGTGAGTGGGTTTTGGCGAGTTCTACGCTTTTTCCTGAAGGGATTCTGGCGGCATCCCTTTGTGGCGGTGTCAGTCATTGCCTTGACCGCAGGCGATCGCCTGATTTTGGTGCAACGCCGCGATACCGGTCAATGGTCGCTGCCCGGGGGTATGATGGATTGGGGAGAAACCATTCTTGAGACGGGCGCCCGCGAACTGGCAGAAGAAACAGGGCTGCGCCTCCAGAGCTTTGAAGGCCTAGTGGGGGTTTACTCTGACCCGAAGCGAGATCCCCGTGTCCATGCCGTGTGTATCGCGATCGCTGCCCGGGTGGTTGGTGAGCCGCAGGTGTTGGACGCCAAGGAAGTGCGGGCAGTAGAGGCTTTTCCCCTGAGTGACCTGCCTTTAGCCGATCTAGCCCACGACCATGCCCGACAGTTACAGGACTATTTGAGTGGACATCTAGGATTGACCTAGGCACTCGAGAACATTCTCCAAGATTGGGCGCCGCTTCCAAACAATGAGCAGCGAAAAGTAGGGCAGGGTTAACTCTGGATAGTTTGTAAGGGGGGTGTAGATTTGTTGTTTGGGCGTTGTTGCCCAGCTCACCACTGCCGCCTGTTCCAAGAGATTATGTTCCTTGAGCCAATGCCAGACGGAGCCATACACCGATCGCACCTTCATTAAAACCACCACCTCTGCCCATGCCCATACCCGTGGGAGCTCATCCCCGTGGTACATCGCTGGCAAAATCGCTAGGCGCTCCCTCCCCAAGGTGAGGGGCACCCCTAAACTGGCCGCTGCTGCCAAGGGGGAGCAAACTCCCGGAATCACCTCAAGGGCAATATGGGGGTCAAGGTTCTGGACGGCTGCTGCTAGATAGGAAAACGTACTGTAGAAACTAACATCCCCCTCAGACACAAAGACCACATCAGTGCCCTGAGCAAGGTATGCATAGACTTGATCGGCTGCCTTTTGCCATGCCCGTTTTAAGATATCTTGCTCAAGAACATAGGGGAACTCGAGGGGAAGGTAAATTTGCTGGGGTTGTTTGTAGGGAGAAATAATCTCCTCGGCAATACCACGCCGTTTCTGTAGCCCCGCCGGAAAAGCAATCACCCTTGCTTGTTGTAGGCGTCGCCAACCTTTAAGGGTAATGAGTTCGGGATCGCCAGGTCCTATGCCAATGCCGCAAAGAGTGGTCACTAGCCCCATCCCCACCAGTGCCCAAGCTGATACACACTGCCACTGACGACCCACGCCATTACCAAGGCATAGAGGATAGCAAAAATTGTAAACTGCTTGCGTTTGGATTCACTCCAGAGGGTGGCAAGGGTGCTGAGACAGGGGGTATAGAGGAGAGTAAAAAGCATAAAGCTGTAGGCCTGCAGCGGGGTCAAGTCCTGGGCGATCGCCTGCTGTAGGGAGGTACCCGAAAGGTGATAGATAACTGCCAACGCGCCAATGACAATTTCCTTGGCCACAAAACCGACAATGAGGGCGATCGTCAGTTCAGGGGTAATGCCCGCCGGTGCTAAAAGCGGTTGTAGCGCTCTTCCCAGTTGGCCCGCCCAGGTTTCTGGGCTGGCGGGCGTTGCATTCAAGGGCAAATGGGTCAATGCCCACACCCCTAAGACACCGATCATAATGAAGCCCGTTGCCCGCGAGAGAAAGTGCCGCACCTCGCCCCACGCCCGCAGGAGCACCTGTTGTGCCGTCGGCCAACGATAGGGGGGCAACTCCAGCAAAAAGGGATCCGTATTCGGGAAATAGCCCTGAAAACAGAGGGCAGTGAACAAGGCTGCAAGGATGCTCCAACCATAGAGGGACAGCAGGACGGCTGCCCCCCACTGCGGTGGAAACAAGCAGGCAATGAGAAAGACAAACACCTGTAGCCGTGCTGAACAGAGGGAAAAGGGAATGATCAGCATTGTCAGCAGCCGCAGCCCCGGCGAGCGAATAATCCGGGTGGCCATCAAGGCCGGCACATTGCAGCCAAAGCCCATCAAGCTGAGAACAAAACTGCGGCCGTCCAAACCCAAGCGTGCCATCAAGCCATCCATGAGATAAGCAGCACGGGCCAGGTAGCCACTGTCCTCGACGATCGCCATCACAATAAAGAAGATGGTTACTAAGGGCACAAACGCTGCCACTGTGGTCATGCCGCCATAGATGCCCTCGATTAGCAAACTGCTGAGCAAGGGGGGAAGCCCTGCGAAGAATGGCGCCAGCACCTGTGCCTGAAAGGCTTCAAAGGTGTCACTGAGCCAGCCTTGAAGCCCTAGGCCCAGTACCCACACCCCTTGAAAGACAAGGTATAGCCCCCCAAAAAAGAGGGGCAATCCCCACAGGGGGTGTAGCAACCAGTGATCCAATTGCTCGGTTAGTCTGCGAACGGTGCGACTGGGGAAAGTGACGGTGTCCGCCAATAGGGGGGCGATCGCTCCCAAATCAAGCTCTGGTAACGTTGGCTGGAGGAGCGGGTTTTGGGGAATAGGTGCTTCCTTGAGAGCATGGCAAATGGTTTCGTAGGCCTCCCAATAGCCACCACCGTATTTGGCACTGAGAGCAACGACGGGCACCCCCAGGCGATCGCTCAACTTCTCAGTATTAATCTGAATCCCCAGTTGCCGAGCTTCATCAGCCATATTCAAAAGCACCACCATGGGTAGCCCCCAAGCCTTCACCTGAAGGGCTAAGGCCAATTGATGCTGAATCTGACTGGCATTGAGAATCACTAACACCAACCGCACCGGCACGCGTTGGAAAAACTCACGCACAATGGTTTCATCGGCAGCTGTCCCCGCCAGATCGTAGATGCCCGGTAAATCCACCAGCTTAACCCTCTCACCATTGAGGAAAATCTCGGCTTCTGCTAAGTCCACGGTAATCCCCGGCCAGTTGCCCACATGGGCACGGGCAGCAGCAATGCGATTGAAAAATGTCGATTTACCAGTGTTGGGGAGCCCCAGAAGGGCGATCGTGCTGGGGGTCATTGGCGTGGCTGTGAAGATTGCAGTTCGAAGGTACCCGTGTCGCCATTATTTAGGGGAATGAGCAGACGACTCAGGAAGCGGCCATCTTCTAACTTATACATGTCGAGGCTGTAGCCTAGGCGTTGACAAAGATGGCAGCAAATTTTGAGGTGGCGCCCGGGGGGCTGATCAAGGCTAGAGGGAGCAAGCCAGTCAAGATGCTCCAGTTGGTGCAGTTTAATGAGTAACTGTGGCTCCACTTCCCCATTGTCGGTAATGGAGAGTTCCAGCCAAGACTCCATTTTCCCCCCCTGACCCATACCTTCCATTTGCTGGCACCAAATGTCAATGCGGCCTTGGGAGGGCGATCGCTGGCAGGCAAAAAGCAGCAATTCATAGAGGATTAACTCCAGCTTGCTAAGGTCACCATTGAGGGTGAGCACAGGTTGATTGTGAACTTGAATCCACAGTTGTTTGCGCTGCTTCCAGTTTTCAATGCGATCCATCACTCGCTTGAGGACTACCGCTAGGCCGGCTGTCTGGGTGGCTTTGTCCAGTTGCCACACCTCATGGCTCAAGAGAGGATGGAGAGATTCCAGCTGGGTTTGCAGGAGCGTGCCCAACCGCCGCAGCAGTGAATCTGCCTCGGGGTGCTGCTGAACCCATTGCGTCAACTGATTGCAGAGACTCGCGAGTTGACCATAGACCTGTTCAAGGCGACGGTGTTTGTACCAGTTGAGGGTTTCAAGGGTCTGCCAGCCTTGGGTGAGCATCTGAATGAGGGAGGTGCTGCGGTGTGCCCAAGCTAAATGGTTGACAAGGGTAATGAAGGCCTCTAGGTGCAAGGTTGACCAGAGGCGATCGCGGCGATCGGCAACAATCAGCACTCCCGAAGGTTCATATTCTGGATCAGTGCGCAGGGCGATCGCCAAAATCTGGCCCATGTCTGGGCCTGACAGCCACTCACGGGTACGGGGATCCAGTTCAGCGGCCGTGGTTTGAATCAACCAAGCGTAGGGATTGCCACTGACGTCGGCTTGGGAGGCCATCAGGGCACTGTGGATCAAGGGATCCTCGTAGATAGCAATCTCAGTGTTGTTGCGAATGGCAAACTTGGGATGGCTGGGGGGCGGTGCCACAATTGAGCCAACGGTTTGACCGGGTCGCCAAGTCACTAAAGCCACAAGGGGCACCTGCATCAAATTCATGAGCTGCTGCAAGCCCGTCATTTCAAGACGCTCGAGGTTTTGGGTGCGTTGCAGGGCCCTTAACCCCGCCAACATTGCCGATCGTACCTGCTCCTGCTGCGTATTGGTGTTTTGCAGTTGCCACTGATGGCTAATCAGGCCAAGGATACGAGCCACCTCCTGCACAAGAGTTTGCTGACTTTTGCCCCAAACGGTGGGTTCAGTGCGCCCCGCCAGCAGCAGCGCCTCCAAGGAATGGCCAGGGGTGGTGGTTGCCACCAGAAGGGACTGGATATTCAGCTTGCTGAGAACCTCCCTCCAAGAGTAAAGGCGCAATTCATTGCTGTAGTCCTCAAGGGCAATGGCGGTTGTGGCTGTTTCCAGAAGCTGCCAATCCATTTTTGGCAATGGCGGGAAGGGCGGATGGCGATCGCGCCCCCGGGGAGCGGGATACTGAAACAGGACATCAAAGGCTTGGGTCAGGGAGTTATAGGTCAGCAAAAAGACCCACTGCGCCCCTAGATCCGCCGCTAACTTTTCGCCCGCCCGGTGGAGCACCCGCCTCCAGTCCTGCTCCTCACAGATGGCTTGAGCCAACTCACTCGCCAAGCTTTGGGCATGCCGGGTTTGGGCCAAGAGATGTTCCAGGCGTTCAGTGGGCGCTGCCAAGGCCAATAGCTCTGCGGTGACTTGCAGGAGTTTCTTCTCGTTGTCGTTCCAAGGGTAAGGCTCATTGCGCTCGAATGTGAGAAAGCCCACGACATCCGTGCCCACCAGAATCGGGGTTGCCAGAAGGGCACGGCAGTTGAGCATTTGCATCAGCCGCAAGGGTGCGGTGGCACTGACGACACTTTGACTATCGCTGACGCTCACGATTTGGCCACTGGCAAAGGCAGTATAACAACCGGCTAACTCCTGCTGCGTAATCGCTAGGGGTTGCCGCTGGCTCTCGCGGCCCTGGGGTTTACCCACAGTGTAACTACGCCGCCGATAGAGGGGTTGCTCCAAATCTCGCCAAAAGAGGCTGGTACGTTGAGGTTGAGAAAATTGGTGTACTGCCAGCAACAGCGCTTCAATACGTTGGCCGAAGCTATTGGCACGGCTGGCCTCCTGCAGCAGATGGCGTATGGGGTCATCACTGGTAATTGTGGGAGCAGCCGCTTGCTTTGCTTCTGGTACCGCTTTCGTTGCTTTGGTCGCTGTTAGGCGTTCCAGTTCCGGGCCCAGGGCACTGACTAGGAGGCTCATGTGGGCCAAATCATCTCCCCGCAGTGTATCGCCCCATGTGGTGGAGCCAATTATAAGAATGCCAAGGGGTTGACGATGGCGGACAATGGGATAGATAGCGGTGCCTTCAATACCCAAACGGGTAGCGGCTTCCCGTAATTCTCCTAGGCGAGGTTCTTCCTTGAGACTGGGCAAACTAATGGGCTTGCGGTTCATCAACACCTGATCGAGAAGGCTGCCTGCAGCAAGGGTCAGTTTCTGTTTGAGAAAGGGATGATCACCGAGGGGCGTTGTGCCCCCTTGGCCAATGAGTTGTTTGGAGCCTTCATTGTACAGCCCCAACCAAAGAAAGGACATGCCAAGGGCTTCTTGGGCAAAGCTCACCAAAGGAGCAATGAGTCCCCCAATTTGCTCTTGCTGTTGTAACTGTTTGATGGTGTTGACCAGTGCCGCCAAGGGGGGGCTGACCTTCGGGGATTTCGCAGAGGTCATAGGGGCGATCGCAACCGAGAAGGATGTTTTCTATTGTAAACTTTGCTCCTTCGCAATCCTGTGCTCGAGTTCACAGCAGGCAAGGAGAAAGTCGGGGGGCACAGGGGCAGGCCATGTACCCTCAACACGGCGATCGCCCAACACAATCAGATGCAGGCTATAGGCATGGGGATAGCCCTCCAATTCCAAGTGCACCGCGTCGTTGCTACCACTGAGGGTAATCATTTCCTCGGGCATCAATTCCGGGGCGATCGCCTGCAGCTGCCCATGGAGTTGGCGAAATAACTCCACAAATGCCCTAAACTCGCTGTCAGTGAGTTCGGTGGCCCAATCCTCTGCCCCCACTAGACCTGCATAGTGTTGATCACTGCGCCGGCCCACCCGCCAGCCTTGTCCGACTCGCAGTTCCATCGGCCAACCCTCTACAACGGGGGTACGAGGCTACTGTTGCCGCCAAAGAGTGCCCAAGACAGGAAAAAGTTGAGAATAAAAATGGCCAGGAGCGAGATCACCACCGCCGCCGTGGTGGATTGACCGACGCCCTTGGCGCCCCCTGTGGTTGTAATGCCCCAATTGCAGCCAATGATGGCCACCACACCACCAAAAATGCCCGATTTGATAATTGAGCTCCAAAGATCCCAAGTTTGCAGAAAGTTCTGAATGGACTCAATATAGATCGCCCGGGGAATACCGTAGAGATAATCAGCAATAATCAAGCCCCCCCACAAGCCCGTTACCAGGGCTAAGATATTAAGAATTGGCAACATGAGCACACAGGCAATAAACCGTGGCACCACCAAGTAATCTACGGGATCAGTGCCTAACATATAGAGGGCGTCAATCTGCTCAGTGACTTTCATAGTCCCAATTTCAGCCGCAAAGGCGGAGCCCACCCGCCCGGCGAGCACCACTGCTGTCAGCACAGGCCCTAGTTCCCGTGCAAGGGCGATCGCCAGCACCCCACCTACCGCAGAGGTGGCACCAAAGGTAATAAATTCACGGGC
Source organism: Thermosynechococcus sp. M3746_W2019_013 (assembly GCF_015296045.1). NCBI lineage: Bacteria > Bacillati > Cyanobacteriota > Cyanophyceae > Acaryochloridales > Thermosynechococcaceae > Thermosynechococcus > Thermosynechococcus sp. M3746_W2019_013. The sequence goes on from NZ_DVDW01000045.1 coordinate 32,542, forward strand.
GACCTGAATCGTAAACACCATACCCACAAAAGCGGCTGTAATCAGGGCAACACTGAGGGAAGCAGGCCCCACCAAAGCCATTTGCTCAATCAAGTTCCGCAGAGCAATCCGCCCCCGCAGCAAATGATAGGTGACTTGACCCGCTAAGAGAAAGGCTGTACCCAAGCGTTGTACACCCTGACTTGCACGCCAGCGTAGCCGTGGCCACTTCATCGCCTTCATGGTTGCGTCCTAGAAATTACCGGTTTCACCCGCAGCACCATTACCCAAGCCTGAGAGTTTGAGGAAGAGGTTTTTATCCGTTGTGCTCTGATAGACACAGCTAATTTCAGGCTTGGCGTCTAGGTTGCCGACATAGCCAAAGGTATTCAGCCGTTGGCGACAACTGCGCAACTGTTCACCCGTAATGAGTTGTCGCTGTTCTAGGAGGGCAACGTTATTGGCCCGCAGAACACAGCCCGGTTGCATAGAGGGTTGGGACACAAAAACTGAAAAGGGATTAAAGGTCACAAAAATCCGCGTATCCACCGCGATCGCGCTCGCACCAAATTGCACGCAAATATCGGGATTGGGTGCTGCTTGATCAATAAACTGCGTCGAGGCCACATTATCGGGGTTAAGGGTCGTGGTTTTGCTAAAGGTGACGCCAACGCCAACCCCAATAATGAAAACGCCACCTAAGATTGCCAAGGTACGGGTGTTCACCGCTGACTTGGATTCTGGCTCTGGCGGACGACGAGTTTGGGGACGGGGACGCGGTGGAGATGGCGAACGTCGAGGCATAGCAGCAAAAGTGAACAGCACTTCCCTACCAGTATGCCCTTATAAGGAAGAGTTTGCCTGCCCCCCCGCCTGTTTTGGCTTGGCCTTGTTCACTTTCAGGACTCGCCCTAGCCATGTAGCACCATCAAGATCATCAATGGCAACGGCCTCCTGAGTTTCATCTGCCAGTTCAACAAAAGCAAAGCCCCGTCGCTTACCGGTTTCGCGATCCACCGGCAACACAATCCGGCGAATGGCACCATATTTTTCAAAAACTTCGCGAAGATCGTTTTCAGTGGCCTCGTAGGAGAGGTTGCCGATGTACAGTGTCATAACCCGAACTCAGACGCAATTTGACAATCATGATAGCCTTTTGCCTTGATTTCTCTGTGCGATCCAGGCTACACAACCGAGGACTTTGCAAAGAAAATTAACGTTTTCTATCGGACTTAAAATATATGGAGATTAAAAAGAAATTAATCCTTCCCTCTCAGTCAACTGTAATAGCTGACTACAGCAGTTCAGGCAAAAAAACAGGCGCCCTCAGGGCGCCTAGGAAAAGTGGATTATGGTTTGGATTATGGTTGAATGTTGGGCTTCACACAGCAGCCAGTGACGACCAGCTTAGCATTTAGCACCGCCGTATCGTCTTGAACCAGGAAGCTCAGCCGGTAGCCGTTCAGCCAAGAGGGCGCAATCGGAATCGTGAGGGTTGTTGTCGTGCCGGCACTCACCCCAGTGTTGGGCCACAGGTACTGCCAGTACAACACACTGCCGTTTTTCCAGAGGGAGATCTTGTCATTACCTGCATCAGGGCTTTGGTGCGATTGGCCATTCTGTAGCGCCTTGACGGTGACCACTAGCTTAGCCTTTTGCACCTCGCAGCAGCATTCTTTGCAGCCCTGCCACTGGAAAGTATGCCGCACTTGGCGGTTTGGTGTCGTACCGTTGAAGTTCGGCTCTATCCATTGCGGACCGGGTGTGCTAGGGAAGTCCGGGCCATAGGGCGTGGTGGTCGGGGGCGGGGGCGCCTGGAGGACAATGGTCTTTGGACAGGGCTTTTGGGGAGCACTCTTCAAGTCGGGTGAGGCTTGGCGCTCCTCGATCTCATCGGGTATGGGTAGCGGCTCCGGTTGACGCGGCGGCACAGGTGATTTCAGAAAGGGTGGGGTTTCGAGCTCTGGCGGCGCAACCGGTCCCTCAATCTCGGGTTTATTCGGCAGCGTCCGGTCGTTGATGACGTTTGGGGTAAACATGGGCGGAGGCCCCTTTCGCTTCGAGGGCGTTTGGGCTAGGGAAAGTGTTGCGCCAAAAGTGATAAAAAGAAGAGTAACAATGAAGTTAAGTTTTGTGTTTCTCGAAAGTTTCATAGTCATCTCCTCCTCCCTCCCTACATTGGGGAGGGTCTGATGCAATCAATAATCGGTAATAATACGCAAACCCTTGATGTGGGCGGCTTTAGCAGCTTTTGACGTGCTAGACGCTCCTATGGCCGCTTGTGTTCCTGTTCTTGTTCCCGATGAAATGGTCACTCCTGAGCATTCCGTCAATTTGTGCCTGTGCCACTGCTGGCATACTTCCACCCACAGACCGCGATAAACCTGTCACGATCTAAAGTATCAGCGTTACCTCACTGCCCTGCCCTAGATTGACACCGCAGAATGCTGGTTTAAGCCACTTCTCGTTTCAGGTAGGACAATAGAATGACTGCCTTGGCACGATTGAGCTGGTCACTGTCGGTTTTACTGAGAGCTATTGCCCTTTGGTCAGCCAGTGGGTTGGCGATCGCGGGACCGACACTCCCTTTAGCAGGACAACATCAATTGCCGTTGGCGAATGGACTCTACCTCTTTGGTGAATCTCCCCAACCGCAGCGAGTAGGTCGTAGTTACATTGTCTTTACAGTGCAAGATCGTAAGGTTTACGGGGCGCTTTATCTGCCCAATTCCTCCTTTGATTGTTTTCGGGGTACCGTCGGCGATCGCCAGCTGCAGGTGACGGTTCTGCCTACCTATGAAGAAGAGCCCTACCAAGCAGAAATTGATTTACTCAGTTTCTATAGTTTGCCTCGCTTGAGCCCTAGCGATCGCGCCATTTTGGCCACCTGCGCAGCCGAACCACTACCCATTGTCACCCACACAGGAAGCTAGGTAGAGGTGTTATCATCAGACAGTACCTTTTGCCATTAAATTTTAGATGGTTAAGCTAACCCCGACGCCTGCCTATAGTCTGACCCTGCGATTAGAGACCTCCTTAGATCCGACGGAATTGGGCACTGTTTTGCAGATCATTGGCGGGCAACACGGGCAAGTGGATTCCATTACGCTCATTGAGAAAACCGCCAATAAAATCCTACGGGAACTGGTGGTGGTGGCTGCCAGCCGCGATCATGCTGAGGCCATTGTCAATGCTGTCAAATCTGACACCCAAGCCACAGTGCTAGAGGTGAGCGATCGCACATTTCGCCTCCATGAGGGGGGCAAAATCACCGTTAAAAGCAAGCATCCTCTGCAAGGATATGACGATCTGGCGATGGCCTATACGCCGGGTGTGGGTCGGGTATCCCAGGCGATCGCTGACGATCCAGACTTGGTTCACAAACTCACGATTAAAAGCCATACCATTGCCATTGTCAGTGACGGGAGCGCTGTGTTGGGATTGGGCAATATCGGCCCAGAGGCTGCCCTACCGGTGATGGAGGGCAAAGCGATGCTCTTTCAAGAATTTGCTGGCTTGGACGCGTTTCCCATCTGCTTGGCCACCCAAGAGGTGGATGAAATCGTTGCCACTGTGAAGCGGATTGCCCCTGTCTTTGGGGGCATCAACCTGGAGGATATTAGTGCCCCCCGCTGCTTTGAGATAGAAGCCCGTCTGCAGGAAGAATTGGATATCCCTGTGTTTCACGATGACCAGCATGGCACTGCTATTGTCACCCTCGCTGCCCTCAAAAATGCCCTGCAATTGGTGGGTAAATCCTTAGAAACGGTGCGCATTGTTATTAATGGTGCAGGCGCAGCTGGGATTGCCGTGGCACGACTCCTGCGCAAAGCTGGGGCCAAAGACTTAGTTTTATGTAATCGCCGCGGGATTCTCTCGGTGCAGGCAGACCTAACTCCTGCTCAACAGGAATTTGCTGTTGCCCAAACAGGAACCCTTGCCGATGCCCTTGTGGACGCCGATGTTTTCATTGGCTTGAGTGCCCCTGGCGTCCTCACCGTGGAAATGGTGCAGCGCATGGCCAAGGAAGCGATTGTTTTTGCGATGGCCAATCCCGTTCCGGAAATCCAACCCGAACTCATCTCTAACCATGTGGCGGTGGTGGCTACCGGCCGCAGTGACTATCCGAATCAAATCAACAATGTGCTGGCCTTTCCGGGGGTGTTTAAGGGTACCCTTGCCTGTCGGGCACCGCGAATGACCGAGGAGATGTTCCTCGCGGCAGCGGAGGCGATTGCGGCCTTGGTGAGTCCCTCTGAACTACAGGCCGCCTATATTATTCCCTCGGTGTTTGATCCACGGGTGGCAGCGGCGGTGGCCCAGGCAGTGGAGGCCTGCGGGCGATCGCTGGGGTTAGCGCGTGCCTAGTCTCTATTGCGGGACAGTAAAGGACTGAGTCAGGGTCAGGCCCAAATCCGTATTGGCATCAACAACCACTAGTTGCCGCACGGCCGGATCAATCACACCCCCAATCGTGGCACCGGCGGCAGCACCGGTAATCACTTTTTCGGGCGTAATCTTGCGATCGCCAATCACCGCCGAAGCACCGGTGGCAAGGGCTGCCCCAATTAGGGTATCCCGAATAATTGAAGTTGCCGGACGCTCCTGATTGGTTTCAATGGCTGCGCCCGTTGCTGCTCCCGTAAGGACCTTCAAGGGGGTAATCTTTTGATTGCCCAGCAGGCCAGACAATCCAGCAGCCACCGCTGACCCAATGGCCGCATTGCGGAAGACATTGCCAATGTTGGGGTCACGGGCATCGCGAATGGTGCGAATGATTTGGGAATTGGCGGCGATCGGTAGCTGGCGGTTATTGATCACTACTGTATTCGCCACAAACTGGGAGCCTCCTTGGGCGGGCTGGATCTGGCCAAAAATTTCACTGCCCACGGGAATCACGACTCGACCCCGACTATCGCGGACATCGGCAGCCGTCACCAAGCGCAGGGCAAGCGTTTCACTGGGACTCAGAACAATCCGCTCTGCATCGGGAAAACGAGCCGGAATCTGTTGACCAGCCGGCAGTGCAATGGGTGAAGTGGTGACTGCACCCGCAATGTATTGTGTTGGGACAAGGGCTTGGGCACCGGGGGCACGGGTTGCCTGACAAAGGAATGCCGCAATATCGGCACGGGTGGCCAGTTGATTAGGGCCAAAAACTTGCACATTGGGATAGTTGACCACCACCTGTTTAGCTGTAGCCGCAGCTACACCGGCTCGTCCATAGGCGGGAATCGCAGCCGCATCATTGAACTGGGCTAAGACCCCCTCCACAGAAGGCGGTGTGGGATACTGCAAGCCGCTGGCAAGGGCAACAATTGCCTGAACGCGAGGAATATTTTGATTGGGCTGAAAAACATTGCCGGGGTAGCCACTCAAAAAGCCGGTACGGGTGGCGTTTTGAATCGCACTCGCTGCCCAAAACGTGCTGGGGACATCGTTAAACGTACCGGGGGCGCGTACCACTGGGGCATTGGGAAACGCCTTCCCCAGCATAGCTGCGTATTCAGCCCGCGTGACTGCCGCAAAGGGGCGAAATGTGCCATCGGGATAGCCGCTGATAATGTTGCGATTGGCAAGGTGGTCAATACAGGCCTGTGCCCAAATACCTTGGGTATCGGTAAAACGGGATTGGGCTTGAGCCGGAACAGCGACCAGAAGGGCAAGGGTACTAGAACTCATTAAACCGCAGCTCAGAAGGGCCAAGCTGCGCTGTGCTAGGCTCTGCATTGCAAATCTCTCCAAGTAAGACGGTATTAAAGACTTAGCTGCGAGGGTTGACCCCTCAGCGGCTTTGACAGGGAAAACAGGCCAAGGGGCGACTCTGCTGATTCCTATGGACGCAGCGCTGTAGATTAGGTTCCTTTGGGGGTAGGGGCTTCACTGGGGACAAGAACTGATTCCACTTGGGTATTCATCTGCCAGCCAGAAATAAGGGCCGCCGGCAGTGTGTGGGGTTTGGGGCTGTGGAGCAGGTAAATCAGGCGATCGCCCACTTGCCACTCTTCATTGGCTCGCACCACCCGCAATCCCTCTGGCCGTTCCACCAGGAGGGGAAGCACTTTTCCAGAGCGTATCAAGGCGTCAAGGTGCTGGCGTTGCAATTGCGATCGCTCCTCCTCAATGACCAGTTCCCCAAGACGAACTGCCTCCGTGTTGATATATTGATTCCATTTTTTGATCGACAGTTGTAGGGCAAAGGCTGGACTCAACCCCAAGGGACAATCCTCTAGCTCAAGGGCAGCCAGGACCCGTGGCGGGTGAAATTCTTCGAGGACGCGCTGTGCCAACACGGCATTCACCTCTGTGTTACTGGTAACCGCCAAATAGGTGCCCAACTGGGTAATGCCGGCCTCCTGCAAGATATTCAAGTCAAGGCCACTGCTGAGATAGACGGGCAGGTGGTCACGGCGAGCCTGCTCCACCGCCTCTGGATCGGTGTCAATCATCACTACCTCTTCGCCGCGATCGCGCAAAATCCGCGCCAGCAGCCTACCGAGGGGGGTACAACCGGCAATCATCACCCCTGAAGCCCCTTGGGCACGGACATGCAGTTGAGTGGCCACCCAACGCGCTGTTAAGCCTTGGCCAAACACCGTCATCAGGATCGTTAGAAAGACTTGTCCCTTAATGGCATCCCCGCCACTCATGCCAGCATTGGTCAGGGTAATGGCAAAGAGCGATGCCACCGAGGCCGCCACAATTCCCCGCGGAGCGATCCAACTGAGGAAGGCCTTCTGTTGCCAACTGAGATCACTGCCCCAGGTGCACAGAACCACGCCGAGGGGACGAATGATCAACATCAAACACAAAACCGTGAGCACCCCCGACCAACCCAGCTCCAACAGACCCGCGATCGACAGATCGGCAGCCAAGAGCACAAACAACACTGAAATTGAAAGGGTACTTAATTGTCCCTTAAAGCGGCGCAGCAGTCGCTCCCCCGGCACTTCACCCCAGCGCAGTACCAAGCCGAGAACGACCGCCATCATCAGACCCGACTCGCTCACCAGTTGATCCGAGAGCCAAAACAAGCCCCAAAGAACCGCCAGCACCAGTAAATTGCGGAGATCGTCGGCGAGAAACCAAGCGCGACGCAGAAAACGGCTGAGAAACCAGCCGCCGATGCCCCCCATCAAGGCACCTACAGCCAAGCGCTGACCAATACCAAGGGCGATCGCCCCCATGCCGAGGTCTTGATTGAGCACTACGTTCAGCACGACGACCGCCAGAATGGCACCAATGGGGTCAATGAGCACACCTTCCCCTTCCAGAATCACCGCCAACTTGTGCTCAACACCCACTTGGCGCAACAGGGGACCCACAACCGTCGGTCCCGTCACCACCACAAGGGAGGCATAGAGAAACGCCAGTTGCCAAGGGAACTCACCAATCCAGTGGGCAGCCATTGCCCCAGCCACAAACGTCATCAATCCCCCCACCGTCACTAGCTTCCACAGGCTACCTGTAATATCTTGGTCGGCACGACTGAGATCTAAGCTCAGCCCCCCTTCAAAAAGAATGAGTGCGACACAGAGGGGAACCAAAACTTCTATGCCCTCCCCTAACACTTCGGGATGAACCCATCCCAAGCCACTTGGCCCTGAGAGAATTCCTACCAGTAACAACAGGACAATACTGGGCAGCCGTAGCCAGTGAGCAGCCACTTGGGCACCAATGCCCAGAACAACTGTGATCACGAACAAGGCGGTGAGTTCGGCACTACTTTCCATCGCAGCCTCCACAGAGGTTTAGGCGTTTAGGGCTAGACTGGCGGGCAAGCATTCCTCCTTGTTTTATGTCAAAGTTCAATACTGGACCGTTGCATTTGTTACACCCCATGGCAGGGGAACCTGATTACAGGATACTGGAAGTCCTTGGGCACTGCCAATTTCAGTTAATTTTGCTAAGGTTTGCCTCCAGAAAGGGGCTACAGCGCGCTTTGGGATCGCCACCAGAGCCAGGCCGCTGCACCACAGAGGGTACAGTTGCCAAAGAATGTGAGCAGGGCTTGCAAATCCACCAACCAAGCTAGTGTCACTGCATTATCGAAGTAATGCCACGTACAGGCACACATGGCACTCACTAAAGCCGGTAGCATTGCCCAGGCTAACCATCGCCATCCTTGCTCTGGACAGCGGCGATCCAGTTGTGCCACAAACCAAATGGCTGCCATCCACTCCAGCACACTGGAAATATGCACCATCCACGTGGGAATTGATAGAGCGTGCATTAGGACTCTGGATAGATGAGGATTTTGTAAGTTTCCGGGGTGGGATGCACTGCCCGTTCCACTGCCTCAGCTAGTTGAGCCAAGGGATAGCGATCGCTGACGAGGGTTTTGACGTCAATACGGCGGTTAAAGATAATGTCGCAGGCAAGGGACTGCAAGCGATAGGAGGAACTGTAGCTCCCCATGAGGTCAATCTCGCGCCGGTAGAGAATGTTGGGATTGAGGGGAATCTCCACTTCATCGGGAAACTCCGCAAAAAACAGGATTTTGCCCCCCTTGCGCGTACACTCTAGGGCTTGGCAAAAGGCTTTTTCACTGGGGACCGCCAAGAGACTGACATCTACCCCCAAGCCTTGGGTCAGGGCCTGCACCTTGGCACTCAGATCCGGATCGCGGGCATCAAAGGCAGCAGCAGCCCCCACTTCTTTGGCTTTAGCAATCCGCGAGGGTAGGAGATCGGTGGCGATCGCCCGCGCTCCAAAGAGATTCACCAACATAATGAACATCAGACCAATAGGCCCTACTCCCGTAATCAACACCGTTTGACCGGGAGCGATCGCCGCTTTCTTCACTGCCTTGAGACAACAGTTGGTGGGTTCAATGAAGCTGGCTTCCTCATTGCTAATATGATCGGGAATGGGAATCAGTCCCCCATGCTGCACGATGTGTCCCGGCACTTTCACATACTCAGCGAAGCCACCACCACTGGGAATAAAGCCTGCCGTTGTCGTTACTGTTTTATAAACATGACACATGGAGTAGTTTTCGTTCAAACAGTAGGCGCAGCGCATACAGGGGATGTGGTGCATGACCACCACCCGCTGACCCACTTGCCAACCCGTCACCGCATCGCCCACCGCGGCAATTTCACCCACTGTTTCATGGCCAAAAATACGGGGCGGCTCATAGAGGGGATAGCGAATTTTCTTGATGTCCGATTGGCACAACCCAACCACCCTGACCCGCACTAATACTTCATCAGCAGCAATTTCAGGAATCGGAATCTCTTCGTAGCTGAGTTGATTTACCCCTCGGAACACTTGGGCTTTCATTGAGACCTTTGCAAACTCGTCACCCCTAAAGATAATTGTCCCTTGCGCTGAGAGCAAGTCTTGATGATATCGCTTTTTGACTTCACGCAAAGGAGAACCCTGGTGCTTTTGCTGCGGATAAACCAACACTCAACTGAGGTGACTTGCATTGTGCTGTGCTCAACGCCTTACGGCATCAGAGGTAGAGGCAC
>NZ_DVDW01000011.1:0-1107 GCF_015296045.1 Thermosynechococcus sp. M3746_W2019_013
CCACCGCGGCCCGGACGATGCCGGGGTGTGGGTGGATAGAGTTGGAAAGCTAGTGAGGAGGGTTGCACCAGTAACTAGTGCTCTCTTGCTTCATCCTGTAAAATAAATGGGCAAGAAGACTGCAGAGAAGTATTGTGAAGTCTATCTGACTTGTAACCTATAGATTAGATGCTCTTGGGAAGTTGTAATGGCCGCTAAGGGTGCTTTGGTCTTTTTATTGCTCCTTTTAGGTGCTCCGGCTTGGGCTACCAATCCCGCTGATTTAGAACAACTGCGGCGCACGGGTAGCTGCCCCAAGTGCGATCTGAGCTATGCCCGCTTACGGGGATGGAATCTTCAGGGGGCCGATCTGCGGGGAGCTAATCTCAACGCTGCCAATCTGCGCAGTGCCAACCTGATGGGGGCTGATCTGAGTGGCGCTATCCTTAACAATGCTGATTTAACGAAAGCCAATCTCACAAATGCCAAGCTCACAGGCGCCAGTCTCCTTATCACGCGCTTGGATCGAGCAATTCTTGTGGGGGCACACTTGGTAGATGCGATTCTAGGGGGGCGCGATCGCTTGGCACAGGTGAAAACATTCCGCAATGCCACGTTGCCCAACGGTCAAAAAGCATTCTTTTTGGAAGAACCAACCCGCCGTCGCTAGTCTATGGAAATTGCCCTTGTTAGTTTTATTGTCCTGTTTGTGCTCACAGAAATGGTGCTGCACCTGCGGCAGTGGGTGATGCCCTTGCCAGTCGTCTTAATTGCTGCGGCTGCCCTTGTGGTGGCTTCCAATTGGCCCCTGTTTCGCCGTGAGTAGCTCAGCCGTTCTGGACCTGGCTGCTAAATGCTTAGGGGAACTCTTAGGGTGGCATCAGGTGTATCATCCGCACCTAGCTGCCCACTGGCAGGCTCTCTATGGGTTGCGCGATCGCCTGCACCAGCCTGCATGGCACATTGTTGTCCTTGGCCAAGTGGGGCGGGGCAAGTCTGCACTTTTGAATGCCCTCTATGGCGAAGCTATTTTTCCCGTGGGCGCTATCCATGGCACCACCCAATGGCCGCGCACCGTTCGCTGGCACTGTCAAGATCAAATCGTTGATCTCACAGATACTCCCGGGC
>NZ_DVDW01000005.1:0-41786 GCF_015296045.1 Thermosynechococcus sp. M3746_W2019_013
GATCGTCCCTACATCGATCCTAACCCCGACATTCCCTTCTTTATCCCCGATCCCCTGCAACCTGGGCAGAAGATAGTCAACCCTGAAAAGGTCTATTACGCCTACTGGGTTAAGGATATCAACCTTAGCGGAAATCAAACCGTTGAGTTCAACACCAGCAAGTATGCTATCCGCCTCTATGTCAGCGGCAACATCGCCCTTACAGGTCAAGCAGCGATTCAAAACATCTGTGACCCCGATAGTTCCACCTGTGGTACCGGTGCCAATATGGGTCTTCCCAGGGGTATAGGTACACCGGATCGCCTACGGATTTATGGCAATCCTCCCGATCCCGACAATGCCAGGCCGGATCAGGTATTTACCCTCAGTGGCGGTGCTACCGCCGGCAGTCTCTTTGTCTATGCTCCGGATGCCAAAGTGGGGATTAACGGTGGCAGTAACAATCCCGATAAAGTGGGGATTAACGGTGGCAGTAACAATCCCGATATTTTCGGAGCCGTGTGGGCCAAGGAATGGAATGGCTCAAGTTCCAATAACGCTGAAATTCGGGTGCCCGATCGCCTGCCGGAAGCCTTGGGCGGTCAGTATGCCAATGCCTCAATTGTTGTGGCACGAACCACAGAGGCTAGCAACTGGAACCGCCTAGCACAGTACTAAACTTTGGAGGCAGTGTTGCAGTGTTGATGGCTCATCCTAAATTCTATTTCCACTGGCTGGTGCAGCAGCGGGGGCGCGGGTTTACCCTGGGGGAGGTCTTGGCTTCTATTTTGGTGATTGGCCTATTTACCCTAGCGGCAATGCAGGCCATTGTTGTCGCTGCCTTTTTCCAAGCCGATGCCCGTAAATTTGCCGAGGCTAGCAACTGGATCCAAGACGATCTGGAAAATATTAAAATTGTTGCCTACGACCTCTGCCAAACCCAGTATGCCCAACGCAAGCTAGCAACATCTGCTCAACCGAGTGACACTACCTTAACCCTGGCACTCATTTCACCTGGTGAAAGCGATTACGATCAAGCCATGCCTCCAGAGTATCGGCCCAGGGGTGCCTGTGAGGTCACTTCAGCCACGGCTGGGTTTCGAGTGGGCGATCGTGTTCTCATTGGTTCGGACGCGGGCACACGCCGCATTGTCTCTATATCAACACCCAACACCATTACCTTAGACTCGCCAGTAGGGGTCTATCGGGGGGTGGGGACTCGTGTCTATGCCCGCTGTCGGATTCAGCCCAATGAAACCAATGGCATTGATGGTGGCTTTGGCGCCTACCTGCAAACCTTGATTCCACCGATGAATAGCAGCAATAATAGTCGCCCCATTGTCAATGAGACGTATACGATGACGCGCACACTGACTACCCGTGCCCAAGCACCCTTCCAAACTTTAGAGCTGGCCTATGCTGTGCGCAATAGTAGGAATCGCATTGTTGCTCAACTATCAACCGAGGTGGTGCCCAATGCATTTTTTCGCTGTCCATAAGCAGGGCATGACCCTGATTGAAATCCTGATTGTGCTGACGGTGGCCGTTATTTTAGCGCTGGCTATCACCCCTAGCTTTCTTTATTGGCTGGAAACGCAGCGGGTCAACCAGGCCCTTGATAGCTTAGAGGGGGCACTGCGGGAAGCACAGCGGGAAGCGATGCGGCGCAATCAAACCTGTCGGGTAGCCATTAATACCGGCGTCAATCCCATCATTGCCGGCCAGCCACCCCAATGTCTGCCCAATGGTCCGCGCCAACTGCAACATGTGACCCTGCGTCGCAATGATGGAACTGCCTCAGTGCAGTTTGGCTTTCAGGGGCGCACCAGTAGTACCGGTACGATTGTGATTGCTGCCACCAATCATCCGACCCTTCAACGCTGTTTGGTGGTTTCCTTGGGGTTGGGCATCATGCGCACCGGCAATTACGTTGAAACCGACACCACGGGTACAACTGCCGATAACTGTCGAGAGCGCAATTAAGGAGCAGCAAGATGCAAGGTTGGCGCAGAGGCGATCGGGGCTTTACACTGACGGAGCTACTTGTGGCGGCTGCCGTTGGCGGTATTGTGGTGGCCATGAGTGGTTGGGCAATGGTAGCCATTCTGCAAAACAATCGCCGTATTGAAGAACAGGCAACTACCCGCATGAACCTGAGCCGTGCCCTTGACTTTATCTCCGATGACATTCGCTCAGCCATTCGCATTTCAACAACGGCACCCTCAGATTGGACAATTCCCAGTGGTGGCTACCAGTTGGTAATGTTTATCGAAAAACCAACAGATAACCTCGAGGAGCAGGAGAACGGCAATTTGGCCAGCACAACTCGTGTGGCCTACTACACTCGCCCCAAGACGAGTAGTGTGGTGTGGCGAGGCCCGATAATTCTCTATCGCCAGAAAATTGGCGATTCGACCCCCAATGCGCTCATTGATGGCATTGCCAACACCAGCCCCACCTGCACTAATAACTTGCCGGGTGCAATTGATAGTGGCACCAACAAGGGTGGATTTCGGGTTTTTGTGCAGCATAACCGTAACGTCAAGCTGTGTATTGCTGGTTTGGTGGCGTCAACAGGTGTTGTTTACCAAGCGGATACCCTCGCAGCGGTGCGATCCGGATCTGCTACTCCCTAGAGACAGCGCCGAGTCTTGAGACTCCCTATTTTAGGGCAGTGGCGGTGCGCTGGCAGTTCAAGTGATTGGCGCAGAGGTTGCAATTTGTCTCATTCTCTTTGCATTGTGAGCGAACTCTAACACTGATCGCTCCAAAGGTTTCCCGGTTGGTCATTCTTGATAGGGGAGGACAGGCGCGATCGCAAGCGGGAGTGTAGGATAGGGAAGGCGTCATTTAAACTATTTGGCTGCATTGTCCCTATGCCTCGTCGTACCGACATTTCAAAGATTCTCATGATTGGTTCGGGTCCCATTGTCATTGGTCAGGCCTGTGAATTTGACTATTCGGGCACCCAAGCCTGTAAGGCATTGCGCGAGGAAGGGTACGAGGTGGTCTTGATTAACTCCAACCCCGCCACCATCATGACGGATCCCGAGATCGCCGATCGCACCTACATTGAGCCGCTCACCCCGGAAATGGTGGAAAAGGTCATTGCCGCTGAACGCCCCGATGCCCTGCTGCCCACAATGGGAGGACAAACGGCGCTGAACATAGCGGTAGCGCTGGCCAAATCCGGTGTCCTCGATCGCTATGGGGTGGAGTTGATTGGCGCCAAATTGCCCGCTATTGAGATGGCCGAGGATCGCAAGCTCTTTAAGGAGGCCATGCAGCGAATTGGCGTGGGGGTGTGTCCGTCGGGCTTGGCCAATACCCTGGAAGAGGCGCGGGCGATCGCCCAAGAGATTGGGGTTTATCCCCTGATTATTCGACCGGCTTTTACCCTAGGGGGCACCGGTGGCGGCATTGCCTACAACCAAGAAGAATTTGAAGAAATTGCCGCTGCTGGTCTCGATGCCAGTCCTGTCTCGCAAATTCTCATTGAGCAGTCCCTCATTGGCTGGAAAGAATACGAGCTGGAAGTGATGCGGGACATGGCTGATAACGTGGTCATCATCTGCTCCATTGAGAACCTGGACCCCATGGGCATCCACACCGGCGACTCGATCACCGTTGCCCCGGCCCAAACCCTGACGGACAAAGAATACCAGCGGCTGCGGGATGCCTCGATCAAAATTATTCGTGAAATTGGTGTAGAGACCGGCGGATCGAACATTCAGTTTGCTGTTAACCCCGAAACTGGGGAAGTGATTGTCATTGAAATGAATCCCCGGGTTTCCCGTTCTTCGGCACTGGCCTCAAAGGCAACAGGCTTTCCCATTGCCAAAATCGCAGCAAAATTGGCTGTGGGCTATACGCTGCCGGAAATCCCCAACGACATTACCCAAAAAACTCCCGCCAGCTTTGAACCCACGATTGACTATGTGGTTACCAAAATTCCCCGCTTTGCCTTTGAAAAGTTTCCCGGCTCCCCGCCCGTCCTCACTACCCAAATGAAGTCTGTGGGTGAAGCCATGGCCATTGGCCGCACCTTCCAAGAGTCCTTGCAAAAAGCCCTGCGATCGCTGGAAATAGGTCGAGCCGGCTGGGGGTGCGATCGCCCCGAAAAACTCCCTAGCCTTGAGCAACTGCGGGGGAAACTGCGCACGCCAAATCCAGATCGCATCTTTGCCATTCGCCACGCCTTCCTCTTGGGGATGACCGTTGAGGAAGTTTATGAACTAACGGCCATTGATCCGTGGTTTTTGCGGCAGATGCAGGGACTCCTAGAAACAGAGAAATTTCTTAAGCGCAGCAAACTGGAGCAACTCACGGCCGATGATCTCTGGCGGATCAAGCAACAGGGCTTTAGTGATGCCCAAATTGCCTATGCTACGAAAACCACTGACGATCAGGTGCGAACCTATCGCCAATCCTTGGGTGTCATTCCCGTCTATAAAACTGTAGACACCTGTGCCGCCGAGTTTGAGGCTTATACCCCCTACTACTACTCCACCTACGAGCGACCTGTGGAGCAAATTAACCCTGAGAGCGGCGACGTTGAGCTGCTACCGCCACAATCGGAAGTGCTGCCCCCCCGCAAGCCGCGGGTGATGATTCTAGGATCAGGGCCGAACCGCATTGGCCAAGGAATTGAATTTGATTACTGCTGCTGCCATGCTGCCTACGCGCTGCGGGCCGATGACTATGAAACCATCATGGTCAACTCCAACCCTGAGACGGTTTCTACTGACTACGACACCAGCGATCGCCTCTACTTTGAACCTCTGACTAAGGAAGATGTCCTCAACATTATTGAAGTGGAGCGGCCCGTCGGCATCATTATTCAGTTTGGCGGTCAAACCCCCCTCAAGCTGGCGTTACCCTTGCAACGGTACCTTGAACAGCAGGGCGATCGCCTCGGAACCCAAATCTGGGGCACTTCACCTGACTCCATTGATATTGCTGAGGACCGCGAACGTTTCGAGAAAATTTTGCGGGAGCTCAACATCCCCCAACCCCCCAACGGCACTGCTCGCAGTTATGCCGAAGCCCTGAGCATTGCCCAGCGGATTGGCTATCCAGTGGTGGTGCGCCCCAGTTATGTGCTCGGTGGTCGGGCAATGGAAATTGTCTATTCCAATGGGGAACTGGAACACTATATGAACGCAGCGGTGCAGGTGGAGCCAGAGCGACCCATCCTCATTGATAAGTATCTGGAAAACGCAATTGAAGTGGATGTGGATGCCATTGCCGATGCAACGGGCAGGGTAGTCATTGGTGGGATTATGGAACACATCGAGCAAGCGGGGATTCACTCTGGGGATTCTGCCTGTAGCTTGCCCACCCAATCGCTGTCTCCTGCGGTTTTGGAGACCATCCGCACCTGGAGTATTGCCCTTGCCAAGGCGCTCAAAGTGGTGGGGCTGATGAACCTCCAACTGGCAGTACAAGGGGAGCAAGTCTATATTTTGGAGGCCAACCCGCGGGCCTCCCGGACGGTGCCCTTTGTCTCGAAGGCGATCGGCATTCCCCTGGCTAAAGTTGCTGCTCGGCTGATGTCAGGGAAAACCCTGGCGGAACTCAATTTCCTCAATGAGAAGATTCCCAACCATGTCGCCGTCAAGGAAGCTGTCCTCCCCTTTGAAAAATTTGCCGGTACCGATACGGTGCTAGGGCCAGAAATGCGCTCCACGGGTGAGGCCATGGGGATTGATATGACCTTTGGGGCTGCCTATGCCAAGTCCCAACTGGCAGCCAATCAAAGGTTACCTTTGCAGGGAACCGTTTTTGTGTCGATGGGCGATCGCGACAAAGCAGCAATTGTGCCTGTGGTTCAAGAGTTGCAGTCTCTTGGCTTTCAGATTATTGCCACTGAAGGAACCCGCAATGCCTTGCTTGAGGCAGGGCTGAGCAATATAGAACTCATCCTCAAGCTCCATGAAGGGCGTCCCCATGTCCTCGATGCCATTAAAAATGGGCAAATTCACCTGATTCTGAATACACCCTCCGGTCAGGAAGCCCGTACCGATGCCCAATTGATTCGTCGCACTGCCCTTGCCTATAAAATTCCGATTGTGACGACGATTGCCGGTGCGAAGGCAACGGCTGCCGCCATTAAAACCCTGCAAACCTCAACCCTAGGGGTACGGGCACTTCAAGACTACCATCGGGTGGAATGCTAAACATTGGTTTTGGCAATTACGTCTCACCGCAGCGCCTGCTGGCGATCGTGAGTCCTGACTCTGCCCCGATCAAACGCCTGATTCTTGAGGCACGGGAGCACCATCATCTCATTGATGCCACCCACGGGCGGCGAACTCGTGCCGTACTGGTGTTGGATGGCGAGATGATCGTCCTCTCAGCCTTACATCCTGAAACACTAGTGGCACGCCTCAGTCCACCCGCCTAGCCACGGTGTGCAAGGGCCAACTTCCCCCTCGCGAAAGCTGATATCTAAAATTTCCCTTGCAGGGCGCTTTCACAGCGATCGCACAACTGGGGATGCAAGGCGGATTGTCCCACACTTTCAGAATAATTCCAGCAGCGGACACATTTCTGACCTTGGGCATGGCCAACGCCAATCCATAGCCCCTCCGCTTCAAGAACATAGGGCACGTCCACCGCTTGCCGTTGCGGCATCAGCTCCACCTGGGACACCAAGAAGAGATAGCGCAGTTCATCCACCCCATTACCCCTGAGGGCGTCCCTGGGATTCATCTGTGCGAGGCGATCGCGCCATTCAGAATCGGCAATGTAGAGCCACACTTTTGCCTCCAAAGAAGAGCCAATCAGCTTTTCTGCACGGGCCTGTTCGAGCACCTTGTTCACTTCGAGGCGCAATTGCCGCAGGTGTTGCCACTCACTAGCTAGCCCCGGATCGTGCCACTGGGCCGGAAGCTCTACCCAACCACTTTGAAACACTGAAAGATAGGGGGTTTTGAAGGGTAAATGCTGCCAAATATCCTCGGCTAAGTGGGGGAGCACTGGGGCAATGGCACGGGCTAAGTTTTGAACGGCAATGGCAAGTACGGTTTGACAACTGCGGCGGCGATCGCTCGTGGCGGCACTGATGTACAACCGATCCTTGGCAATATCGAGATAAAAGTTCGAAAGATCAACAACACAAAGATTTTGAATGGTTTGGAAAAAGCGATAGAACTGAAAGCTATCAAAGGCCGCAGTCACTTCACTGAAGACTTCGTGCAGTCGATGCAGCATATAGCGATCCAAGGCCGGCAGTTGAGCATAGGGAATGGCATCCTGATTGGGGTTAAAGTCGTGGAGATTCCCTAGGAGAAAGCGAGCCGTGTTACGAATCTTGCGATAGACGTCCGCCAACTGCTTGAGAATATTTTTACCAATGGGCACATCGTTGGCGTAGTCCACGGAGGAAACCCACAGCCGCAGTACATCGGCACCATAGGGAGGGTCTTGCTTCTGGTTTTTACCCCCCTCGATCACTTCGCGGGGATCCGTGACATTGCCGAGGGACTTGCTCATTTTTCGCCCCTGCTCATCGAGGACAAAGCCGTGGGTCAGGACGGCCTTGTAGGGAGCTTGACCTTTAACGGCAACCCGTGTCAGCAATGAGGATTGGAACCAGCCGCGGTGCTGATCAGAGCCTTCGAGGTAGAGGTCTGCCTGCTGATCGCCGAGAACCGCTGCCCAAGAGGTTCCGGAGTCAAACCAGACATCCATGGTGTCCGTTCCCTTTTCGTAGCGATCCGCTTGATCTCGCAGGGATTCGGGAAGCAATTCAGCAACGGAGAGTTCCCACCAAGCATCGGACCCGCGATCGCGAATAATGGCTTGCACATGGGCAATGGTTTCTGCTGTTAGCAGGGGTTCCCCGGTTTCTTTGTCATAAAAGACGGGGATGGGCACGCCCCAACTGCGCTGACGCGAAATACACCAATCGGACCGCTCCGCCACCATTGCCGTAATGCGGTTTTCCCCTTGGGCAGGAATCCACTTCACCTCAGCGATCGCCCTGAGTGCCGCATCGCGAAAGCCCTCAACGGAAGCAAACCACTGTTCCGTGGCGCGGAAGATAGTGGGTTTCTTTGTCCGCCAGTCATAGGGATACTTATGCACATAGGGTTCCTCCTTTAGGAGCGCCCCACACTCCTGCAAAGCCGCAATGACCGCTTCATTGCCTTCCTGGAGAACATTGAGACCGGCAAATGGTCCTGCTTCCGCCGTAAAGCAGCCATTCTCATCCACCGGCGACAGGATTGGCAAACCGTAGCGCTGACCGACAGCATAGTCTTCTAAGCCATGGCCAGGAGCAGTGTGCACCAGACCGGTGCCCGATTCCGTGGTCACATAGTTACCGCCAATAACAATTTTGCCCTCGCGCTCAAAGAGGGGATGGCGATAGCGCGCATTTTCCAAGTCAGCCCCTTTGGCGGTGGCCACCACCGTGAGCATGCCACCAAGGATGTCACTCAGCCGCTTTACGAGAGCCTTGGCAACAATTAAATACTTGTAGCGGCCACTGGGCTTAGCCTCCACAAGGGCATAGGTGAGATCGGGATTGACACTCACAGCCAAGTTCGCCGGAATCGTCCAGGGGGTTGTTGTCCAAATGGCAACCCCCAATTTCCCTAGGGCTTGATACCAAGCCTTGGCTAGCCCCTGGGGCAGCTCAATCACCTCAAAAGCGGCATACAGACTGCGGGAGGTGTGCCCTTCGGGATATTCCAGTTCGGCTTCGGCGAGGGCAGTTTTTGAGCTGGGACTCCAGTGCACCGGTTTCAGGCCGCGATAGATATAGCCCCGCAGCACCATTTCGCCAAAGACACCGATTTGGGCGGCCTCATAGTCGGGGGTAAGCGTCAGATAGGGGTGTGCCCAGTCGCCCCAAACCCCATAGCGCTGGAAGCTCTGCTTTTGCTCGGCGACGGTTTTGAGGGCAAATTCCTTGGCCTGTTGGCGGAGAGTGAGGGGCGTTAGCTGCGCCCGCTGTTCCGGTTTCAGGTTTTGCAGCACCTTGAGTTCAATGGGTAGGCCGTGGCAGTCCCAGCCAGGGCGGTAGTGAACCTTGCGTCCCCGCAGCAGTTGGTACTTGTTGATGATGTCCTTGAGAATTTTATTGAGGGCATGGCCAATGTGGAGGGCGCCATTGGCATAGGGGGGGCCATCGTGAAGAATAAAGACCTCCCCCGGATTCCTTTGCTGAAGCGTTTCATAAATTTGGTGCTGTGCCCAAAAGGCCTGCAATTGGGGTTCCCGTGTTGCTGCATTTGCCCGCATTTCAAACGTGGTTTGGGGCAAGTTGACGGTGTCTTTGTAGTCGGGGGTCGCATCAGTCATGGGTGGGTACAGCGGGGTATGATTGTTTCAGGGCAAGAAAAACTTGGCAATGGATTCAATTGTAGGGGAACTGTTCTGATTCACTCAAGGATGATTTCCGTTCTAGGCTTGGATCTGGGGCGCAAGCGTATTGGCGTGGCCGGGTGCGATCGCCTGGGGCAGTTGGCCGCAGGCATTACAACGATTCATCGCCGCAATTTTGCCAGTGATGTGGCGCAGCTTCGGCAGATTTGTCAAGAGCGAGGGGTGGAAAAGTTAATTGTGGGCTTGCCCTACACCCTGGATGGTCAATTGGGTTCCCAGGCCCGCCAGGTGCAACATTTGGCGGCAAAAATTGGCGCAGCCTTGAACTTGCCGGTGGAATATGTAGATGAGCGGCTCACCTCCTTTCAAGCGGAGGAAATCCTTAAACAACGCCGGCGATCGCCCCGTCAGCACAAGGATTTAGTGGATCAAATTGCCGCTGCCCTGATTTTGCAACAATGGCTCGATACCCGTTTGCAAACCGCAAGATCAACACTGGCACCCCCTGACCCGCAGCTATAACTGATAATTAATTTGTAACTGTTGTAATTTTATTGTAATTAATTTATATATTCCCAAATGACTGGGCACGATCCACAACTGAGCTACCATGCACGGGGCTGAAACTGCGTATCATTGAGAATCACCACCCCGTCTCCCGACTGTGCCAACACAAACCATCCCTGCCGATAGGCATAGCGAGCTACCTCAGGCGGCACAATCATCCCCGCCACTGCTCCCAAGAGTCTGGTGTCACGATACTGGTGAGCCAAATGACGAAATTTAGCAATGCGCTCTAGATGCTCATCCACATCCCCTTGGCTCAGTTTCGTTTTTACCTCGACGAGAACCGCTTCATCTGTATTGACCACCAGCAGATCAACTTCTAAACTCTCGTTGCCATCTTGGAGAATGACATCGCTGTAAAGTTGAGAGACGGCAATCCCTCGACTTTGAAATAAACGTAGTACCGCTGGTCGTACCTGCCATTCCACAAACTCTCCTAGACGATTGCCCAGTTTCCCCAGTTGCTGGTTGAGTTGACGAGCTTCTTCCCGCAGCAATCGCTCCGTTTCTTGGAAACGTCGGTCAGTTTCCTGAAATCGCCGATCCGTTTCTTGAAAGCGGCGTTCCGTTTCTTGAAAGCGACGTTCGGTTTCCTTTTGAGCTTCTAACAGCTCCCCTAATAATCGCCAAACATCTTCAGGGGTGTATGGCTTTGTCATTGCTTGATTGACGGGATTAATTTACTGGGCCTTGCTTGAAAGCTGCGCACCTTGAGTGAGGAAATGAAAAGGGAACTTAGAAAATATCTTTTATCTTAAATCCTTTTAAATCCTTTGCGGTAGCATCTATCTATCACTTTCCTTTGAAATAACTCTCAATGAACCTAGAAACACTGCGCGCCTATCATGACACCTACCCTGCCCTACTGAATAAGATCTACCTCAACTATGGGGGTCAAGGGCCGCTGCACCAAGACACCTGGCAGGCTATTCGCGAAAGCGATCGCCACATTCAACAACAGGGTCCCTTTGCCAATCGGGTCTTTCCGTGGTTAAGCCAACAACTGCACAGCCTGCGCACAGCCCTAGCACAGCTATTGGGAACAACCCCAGAAACGATTGCCCTCACCGATTCGGTTACCACTGGCTGCAACATTGTTTTGTGGGGCCTCAACTGGCAAGCGGGTGATCATCTGCTGATTTCCAACTGTGAGCATCCGGGGGTAGTGGCGATTACCGAGCAATTGGCGCGGCGATTGGGGGTGGTTGTGGATCGGGTTGCCTTTTGGCCGTGGTGTGACGATGAAGTAGCCGCCATTGAAGCCCAACTCCACCCCCGCACCCGCTTAGTCGTCCTCAGTCATTTGCTGTGGAATACAGGGAAACTGTTGCCGTTGGAGAAGATTGTTGACGTTTGCCACCGTCGCGGCATCCAAGTCTTGGCGGATGGCGCCCAAAGTGTCGGCATGGTACCCCTAAATTTACCAGCCTTGGGCGTAGATTACTATGCCTTTACGGGACACAAGTGGTGCTGTGGGCCCGCAGGACTCGGAGGGCTCTATATTCGGCGCGATCGCCTAGCCACATTGGAACCCACCTTTATTGGCTGGCGCAGCATTCATCAGACCCGTAATGCCCAACCGGCGGGCTGGAAGGAGGATGCCAGTCGCTTTGAGGTGGCCACAACCGCCTTTTCCTTGGTACCGGGGCTAATGACTGCCCTGCGAGTGCATGATCAATGGGGGACCGCCCAAGGGCGATATGAGCGCATTTGTGAGCTGAGCCATCACCTCTGGCAACGGTTACGGGGTATGGTGGGTTTGACCTGTCTTAGTCCTGTGCCGCCCCCCTCCGGCTTGGTAGCCTTTCAGCTGGCCAATGGTCAGCATCGCCAATTGGTACAAGACCTTGAGGCAGAGAATATCTTGGTGCGGGAATTGCTCTATCCTCCCTCGGTGCGTGCCTGTGTCCATTACTTTACGTTGCCGGAGGAGAGCGATCGCTTTGTTGCTGGCCTAGAACGGTGGCTTCAGAATCATCCTTAGGAAGCTGAGGAATTGAAAGAATTGAATTAGAGCGATTCTCCAATGACCTACCCTATTGGCCAAAGCTCAACAGGAAAATTGTGCTTGCCGTGCGGCAATGTCAGCGATCGCCTGCTTGAGAATGCGATGCTCCTGGACTTGAATGCGGGCATGGAGGGTTGCAGGGGTATCATCGGGGAGAACAGGCACCGCTGCCTGAACCAAAATCGGGCCACTATCCACTTCCTCTGCCACCAGATGTACCGTACAGCCCGTAATCTTGACGCCAGCAGCAAGGGCCTGCTCAACGGCATGCAGCCCGCGAAAACTGGGCAGCAAACTAGGATGCAGGTTAATGACCCGCTGGGGATAGGCATTCAGCAGTACCGGTGTAACAATGCGCATCCAACCGGCCATGACCACCCACTCTACTTCATAGGCCTTGAGGGTTTCGACAATAGCGGCATCCAGACTTTCACGGTTGGGATAGTGGCGATGGTTAAGGAGAACGCTAGGAATTTGCCACTGTTTTGCTCGCTCGGCCACAAAGGCGTTGGGATTGTTGTAAATCAACACTTGAATCTGGGCAGCTAGTTCACCAGCGGCGATCGCCTCCGCAAGGGCAGCAAAATTGGACCCACTCCCGGAGGCCAACACCCCCAATCGCAGGGGGCGGCAAGGAAGAGTATTTTCGGGTGCCGCTGGCACAACCAGAGCCTCACTCGACATGACGGGCATGGCGGATTTCGCTGTTCAATAATTCTAAAGCCTTGGCCACCATTGGATCCGTGGGTCGTGCCACCAAGTTAGGATTGAGGCGCAATTCCAGATCGCTCCTGGGATCGCCCGTCACCAGCACATCGGGAGTGATGCCCGCCCCTGTAATATCCCGACCCTTGGGGGTCAGATAGCGCGCCACCGTCACCAGGAGGGCAGACCCATCCCCCAGTTCATGAACCGCTTGGACGCGCACCTTACCAAATGTAGGCGTGCCCACAACGACTGCTCGCCCCTGATCCTGCAAAGCACCCGCCAAAATTTCACTGGCACTGGCAGAGGCCTGATTCACTAAAACCACAAGGGGCAACTGAGTCAAGGCACGTTGGCGGGCACGAATCGTCTCTTCCCGCTGGTTTTGTTGAATGCGCACGATTACCCCAGAATCCAGCCATTGGCGGCTAATTTCAATCCCTGCTTCGAGGAGTCCGCCCGGATTATGGCGCAGATCCAGGATAAAGCCTTGCACCTTCTCCCGTTGTAAGATTTCGATCGCCTCTTGCATCTGTTGATGGGAGCGGCTATTAAAACCACTGAGGCGGATGTAGCCCACACGGGGAGAGTTGAGGATTTGAAAATTCACCGTACGGGGAATCTCGCCAGCGCGCGTCAATTCAACACTAAAGGGTTGAGGCCTGCCCTCACGGCGCACCAGCAGATGCAACTTGCTGCCCGCCGGCCCCCGCAGCATCAATGTGGCCCGCTCCAATGTTAAGCGATCGCTACTACGACCATTGATAGCTAGAATTTCATCCCCCACCTTCAGATCGGCCCTGGCCGCCACCGACCCCGCTTCAATGGCCTGAATGCGAAAGAGTTCCCCCGACTCCACGAGGGCAAGACCCACATCCACCTGCTGGCCTTGGGTTTGCAGGAGCAGTTGACGGTACTCTTGAGGGGGCAGAAAGCGGGTGTAGGGATCATTGAGACGGACAAGGGTTTGCTGAATCACCCGATAGGCAGCTTCGCGATCGCCATAGGATCGGGAGAGCAATTCCTGACGAAGGGCCTGCCAGTCAAGACGATTAAAGCTGCGATCTAGATAGCTTCTATAGATAATTTGCCACGCCTCATCCACCAAGGCCTTGGGGGCATCCTTGAGCGTAGAGGTACCCGCCACTGCTGGCGGCATCCCCAATAGCGCAACACCCACTCCCAAAAGTGCCCAGTGTTTCACCCGCCAAATCCATCTAAAACGCCTCGCTCCTATTTATTCTATCGTTCCCCCATAAAAAATCCCCCTCACGGGGAGGGGGAAGGCATTAAAAGCTAGAAGCTAAAGGTCGTGCGGATAGCACCCACAACAATGGCATCGTTATTTGAGTTACTGTTGGGGTTAAAAATGGCAATTACCCCCGGCGTCACCGAGAGATTCTTGGAGACGGCAAAGCGGTAAAAGCCCTCTAGGTGATAGGAATTAAACTGAGTGTAGCTCTCTCCAGGAACACCCGGGACATTGGTAATGCTGATGAGCTGCGGCGGCTGACCAAAGACCAAGCCCGCCAAGTCGCCCTTGCGCCAGAGGTCTGGCGAAGCAAAGGTAATAGCCCAGTTGACGATCTCCGCTTCGCGCCGTGGTCCTGCCAGTCGCACCTGATAGACGTTGGCGTAGCCAGCCCAGCCTGCCAGATTCAACTGCTTAATCGGCCGGTAGGTAAACTGGAAACCCACTGAATCAGCCGCCTGAGCAGCCACACCAAGATTAAGCGGATTCGCTGCAGAGCGCGCAAGCGAACTCCCTGTACCCCCAAAGGGATCTAAACCGTAGGAGTGGACGTAGGTGACCCCGAGGGCTAAATTCTTAATGGGTTGAACATCCACCTGCGCCAGAGCCGCATAGGCACCGTCAAAGAAGCCATTCAAACCATTGTTAGCGTTTGCATCGGGAGCATTTGCATTTGGGGCAAGGTAGCCCACGTTAAGGGTAACGCCCGTACCGCGCTTTTTGTTTTGCAGAACGTTGTACTTAAAGGTCACGCCCGCCGCATTGGCAGCGCTGCCTGCGCGGTAGATGGGGTTAAAGCGGCCAAAGCGAGACAGGGCACCGGTGTCACTGGATTGTAGGAAGGGATTGAAGTTATTGATGTTGTCGTTGAACTCACCCCCTACAAAGTCAAGAATCATCTGACCCCGAGAGGTCACCGGGAAGCTGTAGAATGCTTTTTGCAGCTCAAATTGGTTATTGTTATTGCCATCATAGCCGAGGCGCCCCATGTTGGTATTCGTTAATGCTGAGTAGGGAGTAATATTGGCTGCCTGCAACCGCAACCGCAGACGGTCTTTGCCGTAGAAGCTGGTATCAAAGTTCAGGCGTACGCGGGTGTTAGCAACAACGTTGCTCTGGAATGTTGCTTGAGGTCCAGGTGCTCCGGGACGCAGCGCTTGGCCATCCGTCAACACATCTGAAATGTTGAAAATTACCGTGGCATTGAGTTTCGTGAGGGTTGCAAATTGCCGTGCTTCCAACTGAGCAGTGCGAGCCTCTAGCTTATCTACCCGACCGCGCAGGGTCGCCAATTCAGCCTTGAACTCATCCATCAGGCGCCGCAGGGTGGCGAGGTCTTCCTTGGTGGCAAAGCGATCGCTGATCACGTCCAAGCAGGCGTTCAAAGCCGCAGCCATTTCATAACGGGTGGCTGCCCGATTACCCCGGAAAGTGCCATCGGGATAGCCGGCAATACAGCCGTATTTCTCTACCAGTGACGCCAAGGCTTGATAGGCCCAATCGGTGGGGCTGACATCCGAAAGCTGGGACACAGAAGTCACTTGCCCCATAGTGGAGGTGGCAGCATCATCTACCTTTAGATTCGCCACCGAGGGTAGGGGCAGCTTGTTACCGTGGTTCTGAGCAATTAACGTCGTGTTTTGGGGCAGCGGGGTTAAGGATTCAGCCGCTGCGGTTGGGGCTGGCAACTGTGCACCACCAGAATTAGCCGCTACAGTATCGGCTGCCATAGCCGACCCTACAAAGGTTCCTAACAACACAGCAGGGGAGGCCAAGGCCAAGCCTAGGAAAATACGGGACATAACACTGTACTCCTTCACTCCTCAATGAGCTTCTCCTAGGGAATGAATCCCTAAGAATAGATTTTGTTCATCCTAACCGAGATGAGCGCTAAAGTTATCCATCTGCTAGTAGGCTGAGCTATCAGACTTACCGACAGAGACTTTAGCGCATCTCATAGAAACTATCCCCTAAAGGATAGGGATAGTTAATTAACAGCCAAATTCTAACACCGTATTTGTTGGCTCAAGGTTATCTCAAGGTTAGAAGTGGTTTAAGAATAGGCTGCTTCAAGGTTTAGATGAATTTTTTTGGGCTTCAGCGCGACTCCAGCCACTGCCAACGGATTGACCAATTCCCTGCAAAATGCCTCGGCCAATCAGCCCCAAACCGCGACCAATCACCTGCGTCAGCAGATAGACCACCCCCTTGCCGACCCAAGCCACCACTGCACGCACTGGGGGGGCTAAAGCATCGCGAGCCTCAAGAGCCAAGGTCAGAGCGTAGGGAATCCCTTCTAGTTGCATCAGTTCCTTTTGACGGGGGACAGTCAGCGCCAGTTCCTGAATCCCTCGCTCCGTTAGCCGCAGTAAAACCAAGCGACTTTCAAAGATGTTTTGCGGTTCCTTGACCCAACATTGCCAGCGGTAATGCCAAGAGAGAGCGTTGCGAAAGCGTTCTATTTCCCGCGTTGAGATGTATTGCGACTGGAAAAATGTCTGCTGAATCACCGCGCTATAGCAACACCGATTCAGGAGTGGATAGACGATGCCATTGGCAATAGTGAGCAACCAGTGATCAAGGAGGGCATCGAGGATCTCTAAGGCCGCAGCGGTGCCGTAGCGATAGGTTTGCTGATGGAGGGTGAGGGGCTGCTGGACCAGTAAATGAGCCAGCATCTCCGCCACAAACGGGATTCGCTTCAGATACACGCTGACCACGGTTTCCCTTTCTGTGAGCAATTCCTCAATGAGGTCGGCGTTACTGCCGAGGGCAAAACGATAGGGACGAAAAAACTCCCGCAGGCTCTGCTCCCACAGGTCCTGTAGTAGGGGGTTGCCCCGCTGGTGCAGAAATTCAATACTAGGGGGTGTCGCTTGTAGAGTGCGCACCAGGACATCCCACTGCCGCAGGATAGTATAGAGCAGTTCCCGCCGCTGTTGGAGGATGAGCACCTCTAGCTCCAAAGGCTGCGATGTTAGGTTCAACAGATCCGACTGCAGCCGTTGTAAGCAGCGATCCACCAGTTGGGAAATGATTTCAATCTGCGGACGCACGGGGGATGCCACCGGCCTAAGGGGTGTTTGACTTGGCTGTGGCAGGAAACGGGACACCAACCAGCGGGCGGCCCGAATTTCCCGATGGCGGCCTTCACACACAAGCCGTTCAAGGGGCGACAGGCTCGCCCGACCCAGATGCTGATCCAAAGCCTGCAACCATGCATCCATTTCCCCCAGTCCTTGCTGGAGAACCTGGTACCGCCAACGATCCCACGGATTGGGAAACAGCACCCTCAAAGGCGGCTTCGGGGGCGTTACTGTGTGAACGATTTCCCCTTGGGCAATGGCCAGAATTCCCGCCAACAGATCACTCAGCGCCGTATTGCGATGGTAAATGCCTTCGACAGCGGCCTGTTGAGCAAGGGAGACTAACTCAAGGGCAGCGGGTCGGACGGTGAGAATGATCCGCAGGGCAGGATAGTGTTGTTTCAGCCACTGCCACAGCCAAGGGGTGGTGGCATCATTGACCGTGAGTTGGGCATCACAGAGAACAATCCAAGGCGTGCGTTCCTCATCGAGGGGCGTGTTTTCCAGATAGGTGATTAGGCTGTGGCCATCGTGAAAGACCAGCGGCTCAATTCCCAACTGCTGTCGAATGCCTGTCCAGAGGCCAAGGCGGATAACATCTTCTCCTTCGACAATAATCAGGCCAAAAGTCGGGGAGGCATCAGCAGTGGTAGGAGTCATGGGCCTTTGGTGGAGACTTTGGTGGGGGTGGTAAGGGACTATTCAGGACTATTCAGATATTGACCGAGAACCCCCCTGATAAACAATTCCACAATGTTTGGCACCCACTTAACTCAACGCCAGCATGGAGATCTTTAGGGCTATCTGGAGGGAGGGCAGCGGTAGTTTCTGGGAAATTCCTTGCCAAACCGTTAGCAGCCATTGATTTTCAGCTTGCCGCACGTATTGCTCGACACAGGGGCGCTTTGGGTTAATGAGTAGATATTCCTGAGGGGTTGGAATCTGGCGATAGTCAAAAAACGTTGGCCTGCGATTCCGATTGCTATCTCTTCTTGAGCTCAGTCAGGGGCAGGGGTGAGATGCCTGATCTCTGTTTCCAAGGCTACAGCCATCATGGTTTTTTCTCCTAACCCTTCAGAAGGTAGGGTGGTTATCGCCCCTGTGGGCAATAGGCTATACTGCTGAAGCTGTGGTTTTCTCCGACCGATGGAGCCAACGCCTGACTTTGTTTTGCCGATTCCGGCTGCAGATACCCCCCTGTCTGAGGAGGAATTTTTCCAACAGGTGCGCCAAGCGTGGCAGGTGTGTGAGCGCTTTGACCTGCAAACGGAGATCTGGCGGGGGCAAATTCTACGGACAGTGCGCGATCGCTATCGCCGTCAAGGAGATGAGCAGGGCATCGGCTTTCGGCAGTGGCTCCAGGAACAGGAGATTACTAAACGCCGTGCCTATGATTTGATGCAGTTGGCCGATCGCGCCGATGAATTGCTCAAGGAACGCCCCCTACCCCCTGAAGCCATTTCTCGTTTTAGTAAACGCGCCTTTTTGGAAACTGCCGCAGCGGATCCCGAGGTGCAGGCCCTGATTACCCAAGCAGCAGCAGCTGGCGATCGCATTACCCACCGCGAAGTGCGTCAACTGCAAGAGGAATGGACTGCCCTGCACTCTGCTTTTCTACCGCCAGTGGTACGCCAAAAGGCCAGCGATCGCACCCTTGCCCCCCGCTACCTCGCCCCCCTGGTCAAAGAGCTAGAAAAGCTTCCCCCCCAGCAGCAGCAGGAACTCTCCCAAGCCCTCGCTAGCGACCCCAGCGTGGAAACTATTAAGGAAATCACGGCAACAGCTCGCCAACTCAGCCGCTATCTTGAGGCCGCCCCCCAAATTCAAGCCCTCAACGCTCACCCGGTGGACTTGGAACAGGTCCTGATCGAAGCCCAGCGCCTTGAGCAACTACAAACCGTTGTCGATCTCCTGCAGCAGGCAGCGCAACTGGAAAGTACCATTGCTCGGCTTTATACCACCTGGCAGCGCCTCAGCCATCTGAGCGATCGCCTCTACCAAGAAACGGGTGCCAGCACGCCACAATTACAGGCGCTATTAGAGGCCCTAGATTTTCTCTCTGGCGATATTGTGCAAATTGACCTGGCGGGACAAACCGTTAAAGTACATATCTTTTCTGAGGGTGAAACTCGTGGCCCCAATTCTCCCCCTGAATTCTAAGCCAGTGGATCAACGAAGTCCCCATTACTGGTAACGTGGTATGGAAGCCATGTTATGGCTGGCGGAGTAGTTATTGATTTGAGCACGGTTAGCATGAGAGTCCTTGTAATTGGCGGTGATGGCTATTGTGGCTGGGCGACAGCCCTGTACCTTTCGAATCGGGGTCATGATGTTGCAATTTTGGATAGCCTAATTCGGCGGCATTGGGATGCTGAACTTTGTGTGGAAACCCTCACGCCGATCGCCCCCATTCAGCACCGTCTGCAACGCTGGCAGGATCTCACTGGCAAAAGGATTGGCCTTTATATTGGCGATATTTGTAACTATCACTTCCTTGAGCGCGCCATGCTCGAGTTTCAGCCGGAGGCAATTGTCCACTTTGGTGAACAGCGCTCTGCCCCTTACTCCATGATTGATCGTGAACACGCCGTCTTCACCCAAGTCAATAACGTTGTCGGCACCCTCAACCTGCTGTACGCCATCCATACCCACAATCCCGACTGCCATCTTGTCAAACTGGGTACGATGGGTGAATACGGCACCCCCAACATTGACATTGAAGAGGGCTACATCACCATTGAACACAATGGTCGCAAAGATACATTGCCCTATCCCAAGCAGCCCGGTAGCTTCTATCACCTCAGTAAAGTTCACGATAGTCACAATATCCACTTTGCCTGCCGCACCTGGGGCTTGCGAGCCACCGATTTGAACCAAGGGGTGGTTTATGGCGTCCTCACCGAAGAAACGGGCATGGATGAACTGTTGATTAACCGCCTTGACTACGACGGTATCTTTGGCACCGCCCTCAATCGCTTCTGCATTCAAGCTGCCATTGGCCATCCACTGACGGTTTATGGCAAGGGGGGGCAAACTCGCGGTTTCTTAGACATTCGCGATACGGTGCGCTGTATTGAGTTGGCCGTTAACAATCCAGCAGCGCCGGGTGAATTCCGCGTCCTTAACCAATTCACCGAACAATTTAGTGTCGGTGACCTTGCCCACAAGGTCCAAGAAGCGGGTAAAGCCCTTGGCCTCAAGGTGGAAATCCAACACCTCGAAAACCCCCGCGTTGAAAAAGAAGAGCACTACTTCAACGCCAAAAACACCAAGCTGCTGGATTTGGGACTACAGCCCCACTATCTGTCGGATTCCCTCCTTGACTCACTCTTGAACTTTGCCATCAAATACAAAGACCGGGTGGATGTCAACCACATTCTCCCGAAAGTGAAGTGGCGCGCCTAAGCTGTGATGACTCCCTATGCTGTAACGGCGTCTTGGCTGGCTGAGCATTTGGCAGATCCAAGCGTTGTGATTGTGGACTGCCGCTTTGACCTTATGGACACGACGCGGGGGCAACGGGAGTATGCCCAGGGACACCTACCGGGCGCTTATTATCTTGACCTAGAGCAGGATCTCTCTAGCCCCCGGCAAGAACATGGCGGGCGTCATCCTTTGCCCGATCCCGAGAAATTAGCAGTACGGCTCAACCAAATGGGGGTCACTCCAGAAACGCTAGTGGTGGCCTATGATGATTCGCGGTTTGCCTATGCTGCTCGCTGCTGGTGGCTCTTGCGCTGGTTGGGACACGATCGCGTGGCGGTCCTCGATGGTGGCTATCGCACCTATGTAGCAGCGGGCCATGCCATCACGAGCCTTGTGCCACCGCCTCGGCAGGGAAACTTCAAGCCCCAGCCTCATCCTGAGTGGGTAGTGGATCGCGCTGCTGTGATTGCTGCTCAAGGCGACCCCCAAACGGTGATTGTGGATGCCCGCGAACCCCGTCGCTATCGCGGTGAAATTGAACCCATTGATCCGATAGCGGGTCATATTCCCGGAGCGGTGAACTATCCATGGCAGGCCATCGCCAATGAGCAGGGGCGACTCAAATCGGTTGCGGAACTGCAAGCCCACTGGCAGCCCTTGGCTAGGGCTAAGCAAATTATTGTCTATTGTGGATCGGGGGTAACGGCCTGTGTGGATATTTTGGGGCTGGCGATCGCTGGCCTGCATCAAACCAAACTCTATGCAGGCAGTTGGAGCGATTGGTGTTCCTATTTGACGGCACCTAACAACCGTTCGCTATGATAGCCTAAGCCCTCTTCCTCACTTGGCTATGGAACGTCTTCCCGGTAATGCTCCCCCGCCGTCCCATCGAGGTACTACCCAACCGCTCCACCGTCTTGGCCGTGAACTGCAACGCTTTGGCTGGATTGGCTTTTGGATCCAGGTCGTCCTTGGCTTTGTCTCGCTGTTGATTATTATTATTGTTATCTTTAGCCGCCAATTTAATATCAATCGTCTGCAAAACGGCATGAACAGTCCCACCCTGGGCTTAGTGTTGGCGATTATTGGCCTAGTGTTTTTGGGTGTGAGTATTTACTGCTGCTATCGCTATCCGCAACTGGGCCGACGCTTGGATCAACCAGAAAAGCGCCCAACTAAGGAGCACGTGATCCGCAGCTTGAATATTGGTCTTTGGGTAAATATCGCTGGCATGATTTTTACCGTGGCCGCCGCAGAGTGGAATGTGGGGATGTTATTACTCAAGGTGTTGTCCATTCCCCAAGGGGCAGCGGTCTATGCCACTAATGTATTGATTGAGCCGTTGGAGATTTTTGTAATTCAGGCGAAGGTGAACACGATTGCTGCTCAGTTGACGGGTATTATTGTGGCGCTGTGGTTGTTGCGCTGTGTGCGCCGTCCAGTGTGAATGATCTGAGGAGATCCACGAGACTTGTTTAATTCTCAAGCGGCTGTTGCTAGCAAAATTATTGTGGCTTTGGATGTGCCCAATTTGGAGGTAGCGATCGCCACTATCCACAGGCTGCCCCAAGTGCAATTTTGGAAAGTGGGGCTAGAACTCTTTTGCGCCAGTGGGCCGATTATTCTTGATGTCCTCAAGGATCAGGGGAAGCGTATCTTTCTCGATCTAAAGCTTCATGATATTCCCAATACGGTAGCGGCCGCCGCACGAGCGATCGCTCCCTATGGGGTGGACTTTGTAACCATCCACACTGCCACTGGCTTAGTCGGTCTGAAAACTGCTCAGGCAGCTCTCAGGGAAAGCGCCACTCAACTCATTGGTGTCACATTGCTCACCAGCATTGGCGCAGACACCCTGCAGCAGGAACTCCAAATTCCCCTTGATCCGGCTACCTATGTAGAGCGCATGGCTAGTCTTGCCCATCAAGCAGGACTGGCGGGCATTGTCTGCTCACCGCAGGAAGCTGCACGGGTGAAACAACGCTGGGGCGAGGATTTCTTGAGAATTTGTCCGGGGATTCGCCCCCTTGGTAGCGCAACGGGCGATCAAGCGCGATCCCTGACGCCTAATGCTGCCTTTGCTGCCGGTGCCTCTTACCTTGTCATTGGCCGCCCGATTTTACAAGCAGCGGATCCCGCCGCAGCCTTTGATGAAATTTGCTGCAGCCTTGTTTAAGCAATTTACAAAAGCCTGCAAACCAAGATATGATTAGAAGTTGCTGAACTAGGGCGATTAGCACAGTGGTAGCGCACTTCCTTCACACGGAAGGGGTCACTGGTTCGAATCCAGTATCGCCCATTGCTCGTTGCCAGTTACAAGTTATAAGATCAACTTCATTGGACTTCATTAGACGAGTTTAGGACTCTGCCATGGATACCCCAATTCCGCCGATTCAGCTTCCCCCCTGTGGTGACTGCACTGCGGAGGCGGAATGGTTGGAGGCAGCCCTTCTCAATTGGCTCAATACCGAGTATTTACCGGAAGCTGTGAATCTGGTGATTGCCCAGCGGGCAGCTCAAGTGTACCGCCGTCAGCGGCTGGAAGGGGAGCACGATCTTGGGGGCATTCTCTTGGCCTTGGTCACGGAGTTGCAAGAGTTTGATTTTTCCCAAAGCTTCTATAGCGAGTTTGCGGTTGCCAATGCGGTGAGTGATCTGCTCCTGCGGCGACTGGGCATTGAACCCTGCTGTGGAGTGGGCTAAGCTTTGGGTTCCCAGTTGGGTTTGACCACTTGACGACAGCGGGCAATGACAAGGGCATTATCCGGTACATCTTCTGTGACGGTCGAACCCGCCGCTACTGTGACATTGTTACCAAGGGTTACTGGTGCCACTAAAACACTGTTAGCCCCTGTCTTGGTGCCGCTACCAATATGGGTGGGGTGTTTGCGAACACCATCGTAGTTGGCGGTGATTGTTCCTGCCCCGATATTGACGCGATCGCCCAAGGTGGCATCCCCCAGGTAGGACAAGTGGGAGGCCTTGGTGTCACTGCCCAACTGCGCTTTTTTTAGCTCCACAAAGTTGCCAATGCGGCAGTGATCGGCAACCACACTTTGCTGGCGGATGTGGGCAAAAGGCCCTACTTGGGTATCCTCGCCAATCTCACTGTCGGTAATCACGGCATAGCGAGCGGTCACCCGTTCGCCAATGACACTATTTTCAATCAAGGTGCCGGGGCCAATAATGCTGCCACTGCCAATACGGGTTTGGCCGCGCAGGTGAGTTTGGGGTTCAATCACCACATCCGGTGCTAGCTCAACGGTATCCTCAATCGTGATACTGGCCGGGTCAATTAGGGTCACCCCCGCCTGCATCCAAGCTTTTTTGATTCGATTTTGGAGCACTTGATAGGCTGTCGCCAACTGCACGCGATCGTTGACGCCCAAAATCTCCTCATAGTCTTCCACGTCCACTGCCATCACAGGACTTAGGGCATTGACGGCATCGGTCAGGTAGTATTCCTGCTGATCATTATTGGACTGGAGATGGGGCAACACAGCAGCAAGTTGGGGCCAATGGAAACAATACACCCCAGCATTAATGCGGCGGTTTTGCTTTTGGGCTGTGGTGCAGTCACGATCCTCAATAATTTGCTTCAGCATATTCTGACTGTCGCAAATCACGCGGCCATAGCCTTGGGGGTTGGGAATTTGTGCCGTTAAAATAGTGGCCGCATTGTTGTGTTTCTGGTGAACTGCGAGCAAGTGTGCCAGTGTTTGGCCACGCAATAGGGGCACATCGCCATTGAGCACCAAAAGATGGCCTTCATAGTCCTTGAGGTAGGGCAAAAGCTGCTGCACAGCATGACCTGTTCCCAACTGTTCCCGCTGCTCGACAAATTCCACGTGGGGCTGATCCGCTAAAGCGGCACGGACGGCCTCTCCTCCATAGCCAATGATCACAAACTGCCGTTGCGGTTGCAGAGATTGAACTTGGTGTAAAACCCAGCCCACCAGCGATCGCCCACCTAAGGGGTGGAGAACTTTTGGCAGTGAGGATTTCATCCGTGTGCCTCGTCCTGCCGCTAAGACTGCCACAATGACCATGGATTTGTTGTGCCTCAATGAGCAAAGGGATGGCGAACTGGCACTCCCGGGGGGAAGCCGCCCAGCATCAGCGCCATCCACAATTGGAGTATACCAAGGTTGCGGTAGCCAAAGATAGCAGCCCCACGGGCGAGTCAATGCCCCTAAGATGAATCAAGCGCACCAAAATCCAGTAAGGTTGATGCAGTAGTTGACGAGTCACTCACCGTCCATGACCGCTTCAAAATCAACCAAGCGACCTGTCCCCTTGGCAGCTCAGTTCCTAAAACTGGTGGGAATTATCCTACTCCTCACCTTTTTGGTCGAGTGGGGTATTCTCTTTATTACTCCCCAGTTCAATAACAGCCAGTGGCAACTCACGGTTGTCAACCAATTCATTGACCGCGGCGCCACCCCCTTGATTGGGTTTGTCTTTATCTACACTGGCTTTTGGATTCAAGCGGTCTCTGGGAGTGCTACGCAGCCGGAGCCAGGGGAACCTGCCCTGAAGGATTGGCGATTTTGGGTTTTTGTCCTCTCGAGTTTGCTGGGATTACTGTGCCTGCTGGCGATTCCTCTCTACCTATCCATTACAGGCCAAATTACGGAACAGGCGGTCAACCAAATCAATCAAGAGGCGGCACAGGCAGAAATTCGGCTGGAGCAGGAACAGCAACAAATCAAACAACTGGCCAGTAGCGGTCAATTGCAGCAACTCCTGAAAAGCAATCAACTGCCTCCCGATCAACGGGCGATTCTTGAGCAGTTACAAAAAGACCCCCAAGCCCTCGACAAACAAGCGGGTCAGGCACGGGAGCGCATCCGCAGTCAACAACAGGAAGCGGTCAATCGGGCACAACAGGAAGCTTTTTTGAATCGTTTAAGGGTAGGCATTCGTAGTTTTCTATTGGCAGTGGGCTTTATTACCATTGGTTGGAGTGGTCTGCGCGAGCACCGCTAGGCATTGTTACCATTGCCACCTACCTGAGGAGTGAACTATGGTTTACCTCATCGTGCCTTGGCGCTTTCTGTCGCAGTCGGTGGGTCTTGGCTGCTTGATCAGTTTGCTCCTACAACTGACGGCCGCAGCAGTGGAATTGCGGGTCGCGGTTTTGGATCGGGTGCGTCAAGTAACAATTAGTAGCTCCACCCCAGCGCAATTACGGGATGAGGTGGGTCGGGTCCTGACAGTGGCACCGCAGCAGAGTATTACCGCTGTCCTCACAGGGACTGGCCTACAAGCAGGGGGTGTGCATGGCCGGCAAGTTTTCCTCGAACCTCGAGACAATGGCCTCGTGCGAGTGGGCGATCGCTGGTATCGCGGGCGGTTGCAATTGGTGAGTACCAATGAGGGGATTCTCGCCATCAATCTTGTGGATTTAGAGGCGTATCTGCCCAGTGTAGTGGGTAAGGAAATGTATCCCTCTTGGCCGCTAGAAGCCCTCAAAGCCCAAGCAGTGGCTTCCCGTTCCTTTGTTCTCTTTCGGCGCGATCGCGCCCGCCGTCGGCCGGGCAGCCTTTTTGATGTGGGTGCCACCGTTACTCATCAGGTGTATGGGGGGGTCAGTTCAGAAACCGCCAGTACCCTAGCCGCCGTTGCCGCTACCCGCGGTCAAGTGCTGACCTACAATGGCCGAATTATTGAAGCGCTCTTTCATGCCTCCTCTGGCGGGCACACAGAAAATTCAGAAGACCTTTGGCAAACTGTGATTCCCTACCTGCGGGGTACTCCTGACTTTGACCAAGTCTCCCCCAACTTTCAATGGACGGTTCGTTTTACAGCCGCACAACTGCAGCAACGCCTCCCCGGTATTGGTTCAATTGTTGGCTTTCGCCCCTTACAATTGACCCCCCAAGGGCGAGTCATGTCAGTGCAAGTGGTGGGCACAGCCGGTAGCCGCACAATTTCTGGCAGTGAACTACGGCGCGCGTTGGGACTGCGCAGTACCCTACTGACGATCACACCAGAATATGGTAATGTGGCCAGCCAAAGGGCTCAAAGTGTGCCAGTGGCTTTTACAATTACTGGACGGGGTCACGGCCATGGCCTGGGCATGAGTCAATGGGGGGCCTACGGTATGGCCTTGCAGGGTTACACCTACGACCAAATTTTAGGGCATTATTACCAAGGCGTTACATTGAGTGTATTGGACACAACTGAGCGTTGACGAGCTTTATGTCCCTCGACTATGCTGCCCCTAGCGGTATGGAGTCAAGGTTGTGGTCTTAACACTCTATTTCTTGCGCCACGGGCAAACTAGCTTTAGTCGTGCCAATGCCTACTGTGGAGAACTGGAT
Organism: Thermosynechococcus sp. M3746_W2019_013; assembly: GCF_015296045.1. Taxonomy (NCBI): domain Bacteria; kingdom Bacillati; phylum Cyanobacteriota; class Cyanophyceae; order Acaryochloridales; family Thermosynechococcaceae; genus Thermosynechococcus; species Thermosynechococcus sp. M3746_W2019_013. Next base: position 26,686 of record NZ_DVDW01000005.1, read on the forward strand.
CCACCCTTGACGGATGCTGGCCTAGCGATGGCTGAAGCGTTTGCCGAGCACTATGCCCAGTTGTCTTGGCAGGCAGTCTTTGTCAGCCCAATGGTGCGAACTCGAGCCACGGCACAGCCCCTGTGCGATCGCCTGGGTCTCCAGATGCAGATCCGCGACGGTCTGCGGGAAATTCACTATGGTCAGTGGGAAGGCCTCTCTCCGGAAGAGGTGAATGCCAAGTTTCACGATGACTATGTGCGCTGGCTGGCGGATCCGGGCTGGAATGCCCCCACAGGGGGTGAGCGGGGGATTGACATCTACTACCGCAGTAATGCCGTCCTCTTAGAAATTGAACGGGAGTATCCCGACGGCAATGTTCTGCTTGTTTCCCACAAAGCCACCATTCGGATTATGCTCTGTGGCCTTCTGGGTATTGATGTGGGACGGTTTCGCGATCGCATTGCTGCCCCAGTGGCCAGTGTCAGTGTTGTGGAGTATACCTCCCGTGGACCACTGCTCCTTGCTCTGGCGGAGCGATCGCACCTGAGTCCAGAACTGCGGCACCTGCCGGGCACCTAACCTATACGGTCATAATATCCTTTTCTTTCTCGGCAAGGAGGGCGTCAATTTTGCCGATGTATTTGTCGGTGAGCTTTTGCACTTTCTCTTGCAAATCCTTGACTTCATCTTCGGTGAGCTCGCCGGCTTTACCCGCCTTTTTGATGTGATCAATAGCATCGCGGCGGATGTTGCGAATCGCTACTTTGCCCCCTTCGGCAATTTTGGCGGCGGTTTTCACCAATTCTTTGCGTCGCTCCGTGGTTAAGGGTGGAATGTTGAGGCGGACGCTAGAGCCATCGTTGTTGGGCGTCAAGCCCAAGTCAGAGAGTTGAATGGCTTTTTCAATGCTGGCCAATGTGGAGCGATCGTAGGGCTGAATCAAAATCGTGGTCGCATCGGGGGTGGAGATATTGGCCAAGGAGCGCAGGGGAGTTTCAGTGCCGTAGTAGTCCACCATCACCCGGTCTAATAACGCCGCGTTGGCGCGACCCGTGCGAATGCTATTGAAGTCATGCTGGGTTGCTTCAACCGATTTTTGCATCCGCTCTTCGACATCAGCTAATTTCACAGGAGCCTCCAACCATCGTACCAATGGGTTCCCCAGTCAAGGCGCGGTAGATGTTACCGGCTGTTTCTAAGCTAAACACAATAATGGGGATATCATTATCTTTACACAGGGCGATCGCTGTACTGTCCATCACTGCCAAGTTATGGGTGAGGGCATGGGTGTAGGTGAGACTACGGTAGCGACGCGCGTTAGGATTTTTGTGGGGATCAGCGTCATAGACGCCATCGACCTTAGTGGCTTTGAAGATCACTTCGGCATCAATTTCGGCAGCGCGCAGGGCCGCGGTTGTGTCCGTGGTAAAAAAGGGATTGCCTGACCCTGCCCCAAAGATCACCACCCTTCCCTTTTCCAGGTGACGAATGGCACGGCGGCGAATATAGGGTTCGGCCACCTCCTGCATGGCGATCGCAGTTTGCACTCGTGTGGGCACATTCATCTGTTCAAGGGCATCCTGAAGGGTCATGGCATTCATAACCGTGGCAATCATACCGATGTAGTCTGCGGTTGCCCGATCCATGCCAGCCGCCGCTCCTTTCATACCACGAAAGATATTGCCACCTCCCACCACAATAGCGGTTTGAACTCCCGCCTGCACCACCTGAGCAATTTCACTGGCAAATGCCTGCACCACTTTTGGATCAATGCCGTAGTTCAGGTCGCCCATGAGGGCTTCACCGCTCAATTTGAGCAATACGCGGCGATATTTAGGATTCATTGCGAGGATTCTTGCACTCCAATACGCTCCCCATCAACGATAGCAGGTTAGACGCGCCCGGTTGGACTCGAACCAACGACCAATCGCTTAGAAGGCGAGTGCTCTATTCCGCTGAGCTACGGGCGCATTTTTCAATATTTTCCCACACGGCATAAGCTGAAGATAATATCTGGCTAGTTAGGACGATGCCGATGGATCTAACTTCTCCTCCTTCTCGTTTGCTTTTGGTCTGCGCTGACAACCACCTGTCGCAACGCATGGGGCAAGACCTTCAGGCGGCGGGTTACGATCCAGTGATTGCGACAACAGAAAAAGAATGTCACTTGGCCTGTGCTGAATGGCAGCCTGCCTTGATTATCATGGATCGCTATTTGGGGCGGCTCAACAGTATGGAGTTGTGCCAGCAGCTGCGTCAGCAGGGGATCAGTCTGCCGATTCTACTAATGCTGGAGAGCGATCGCCTCGAAGATCGGGTCGCTGTCCTGGAGTCAGGGGCTGATGATTATCTATTGCTGCCCTACAGTCCCAAGTCTTTTCTCCAGATGATTCAGCTCTACCTGAAGCCACCGGTAACTCAAAGTGAGGTGTTGCGATTTGATAATTTGACCCTCGATTTGTTGACGCGGCGAGCAGAGCGCAATGGGCGGATCATCGACCTTACCATGAAGGAATATGAACTGCTGAAGTTTCTCATGGAGCACCCCCGCGAAGTCCTCACCCGTGAGCAAATTTTAGAAAACGTCTGGGGCTATGACTTTTTGGGTGAATCCAACGTCATTGAAGTCTATATTCGTTACCTGCGGTTGAAGATTGAACCCGATGGTGAAAAACGGTTGATTCACACAGTGCGAGGAGTGGGCTATGTTCTCCGTGAAGCCTAAGTTACGCTGGCTGGTTCTGGCATTGGTGACGTTGGGGTTTCTGCTAGGGTGTCAAAACCGGAGCCAAGGGGATCCGGCAACCCCGCCTCCAATGGTTCGCGCCGTTCCGCAATATCTACCCATTACGGCGAAGGCGCGCATTCACGATACCTGGATTCAATTGGAAGTGGCGCGCACGCCAGCCCAGCAGCAGTTGGGCTTGATGTTTCGTCCCCAATTGCCGGGCGATCGCGGGATGCTGTTTCCAATGTCTCCGCCCCAAGTGGCCAGCTTCTGGATGAAAAATTGCCTGATCCCCCTCGACTTAATTTTTCTCCGGCACGGCAAAGTGGTGGCGATCGCCCCCCAAGCCCCCCCTTGCCCAACCCTCCCTTGCCCCACCTATGAGTCTGGGGTTCCAGTGGATGCGGTTTTAGAACTGGCGGGTGGCCGCGCTGCTGAATTGGGACTCAAGGTCAATGATCCTGTAGAGATACAGTACTTGGAGCCTTGACTGGCGGTCAGGGTTAATTAGCGTCTGAAATATTATTCCAATATTATTCCAAAGTGCTTTGACTAAATTTTTTGCTGTAGCTTATGCCAATAGTAAATGATCTTAGTAATCATAAATTTTTGTAATAAAATTTGTGAATAACATAATTTAACCAGAAATATAAATTAAGTACCAAAAGCCTGTCAGGATTTACTTCACATTTTTGACCTCATCCACAACTGAGGTTCTTGCTTGATTATTTAACTATATGATAATATAAAAACTACAATTAGCTATAGTCATCGCCAGGGAGGAACCCATGCCGGAGTCGGAGGTTGAAGAGTCATCTCCTTTGCCCCTTAATCTTTGGGAAATGACCGCTGTATTTCTCAAGTTGGGGAGTATTGGCTTTGGCGGTGGAATCGCCATGATTGCCCTCATGGAACATGAGTTTGTCAAGCGACGGCGGCTCTTGGCCATTGATGAATTCCTACACGGAGTTGCCCTCAGCCAAATCCTAGGATCGTTTCCGGTAAATACAGCGCTCTTTGTTGGCTATCGTCTCCATGGATTTTGGGGAGGTCTGTTGGGCAGTCTCGCCTTTTTGCTGCCGTCCGTTGTGGCGGTGATTTTACTATCTTGGCTCTATTTCGGGTTTCATAAGATTCCCTCATTGCAAAGTGCCCTTGCGGGACTAACGCCAGTGGTCATTGGCATTATCTTGGCAGCGGTCTGGTCAATGGGGCAAAAGTCCGTGCGCTCGACGGTAACGATCGCGATCGCCATTGCGGCCTGTCTCGGTAGTTTGACCCGCATCAATCCCTTGCTCATCCTTGGCAGTGGCGGCATCATTGGTCTCATTCTCCAACTTGGCCCACCCACAAAAACCACGAAACTCCAAACTTCCCAAAAATCAGCCCTCGTTGGCTTACCCCTGGCCATCCAAACCCTACCCCACCAAGCTGCCCAAATGGCCACTGCCTCTTCTCAACCCGTTCAGTGGCTAACTCTAGTGTTGACCTTCCTGAAGGTGGGGATTGTTTTCTTTGGTGGTGGCTTTGTCCTAATCCCCGTGCTGAAACAACTCTTGATCGATCAGTTGCATTGGCTGACGCAGCAGGAATTTATTGATGGTGTGGCTATTAGTCAATTGACACCGGGACCGATCGCGGTCATTGCCACCTTTGCCGGATTCCGTGTCGCTGGTATTAGTGGTGCCCTTTTGGCAACCGTGGCCTTATTTTTGCCATCCCTACTATTGATGTTTGCTCTCGCCCACTACTATCAAGTGGTGAAGCATCTCCAACGGGTGAAGCAATTTTTGGCGGGAGTGAATCCTGCAGTGGTGGGTATGGTGTTGTCAGCAGCGATTAACCTTGCTCCTGCAATTGTCCATCCCCAGCCCATCAGTCTCATTCTGAATAGTTTGCTCTTAGTCTTTTCCCTTGTGGCGATTACGCGCCTCAAATGGCATCCAGCAATCGCCCTCGCTGTGGGAGCAACAGTTGGATTACTCGGCGGCCAGTGGTTAACCGGCACCGCCTAGCGAGGAAAACTCAAGCTTGCCCTCGAGTTTTCGAGGGGTCTGAGACTTTAGTGTCAAACTTTCCTTAAGACGAGATTGAGCACGATGTTCAATAATTTTTTGATACATTTTCCATTGTTTTTTTCACTTGCTCCTCCACTTGTAAGCCACTGTTGGGTGCCGGCTGCGGAGCCTTGATTAATTGAATAGCTTGATTTTGCTGTAGAAGCTGCTGAAAGAGTGTCTTGGTTTTTAAGATGGATTCGCTTTGAGGTGGCATAGTATTGGTGGCGGCCAAATAGAAGCCTGAAGGGATAACAGGGCAAAAAGGGATTGCACAATCGGCGCAGCACTGGGGGTGAAAAGCAAACAGGTGCTTTGAGAACTCGGCCAGCACGGTGATTAATTGTCGCTTGATCTTGGGGAGAATCCTCAGAGGCAAGTTCAGTTGCTGTTAACTGAACACGCTGAGTATTGATCATTGTGAGTATTGATCATTGTATTTTAGGAGGCGCTGACGGTGTGGCGATCGCCTGTCCCCGCAGGGCTGACTGCACTAAAGGTCAACTCACTACCCACCAAATCCACCAAAATCGTATCGCCAGGGGTAAAGACCTCCTCAAGAAGCTTCACGGCCAGAGGGTTCTCCAATTCCCGTTGAATGGCGCGCTTGAGAGGACGTGCCCCATAGACTGGATCAAAGCCCACCGCCACTAAATGATCGAGCGCTGCTGGGGTGAGGTGCAGGTGAAGTTTTTGATCCGCAAGGAGTTTTTCCACCCGTCGCAGTTGAATTTGGGCAATCTGAGCCAGTTCCGTCCGCCCTAGCCCGTGGAAGAGAATCACGTCATCAATGCGGTTGAGAAATTCGGGGCGAAAATACTTTTGGGCACTTTGGAGCACCCGTTGCCGCATTTCCTCATAGCGGCTGTCATCCACTGCCAAATCTAAGATATGCTCGCTGCCCAGGTTACTGGTCATAATGATCACAGTGTTGCGGAAGTCCACCGTCCGCCCTTGGGAATCAGTAATGCGGCCATCATCCAGCACCTGCAAGAGCACATTAAAAACCTCGGGATGGGCTTTTTCCACCTCGTCAAACAGAACCACGGCATAGGGACGACGGCGGATAGCTTCGGTGAGTTGACCGCCACTGTCAAAGCCAACATATCCCGGCGGTGCGCCAATCATGCGGGAGACGGCATGTTTTTCCATGTACTCCGACATATCAATGCGCACCAAGGCATTTTCATCATCAAAGAGGGCTTCGGCAAGGGCACGGGCCAGTTCCGTTTTGCCAACGCCTGTGGGTCCCATAAAGAGGAATGAACCAATGGGACGGGCAGGGTCTTTCATGCCAGCTCGGGCGCGGCGGATGGCAGCGGCCACGGCGGCCACGGCATCGGTTTGACCAATCACCCGCTGATGGAGGACTTGTTCCAGCTGCAGGAGTTTTTGGCGTTCTGAGGCCATGAGTTTTTGCAGGGGAATTCCCGTCCACTTGGCAACAATTTCGGCAATGTCAGCTTCGGTGACTTGATCGCGCAAAAAGGTGCCACCTGCGGCTTGAAGTTCCAAAAGTTGTGCTTCGGTGGCCTCCAGTTCCCGTTGGAGGGTTTCTAAACGACCATATTTGAGTTGCGCGGCTTTGTTGAGGTTGTAGTCCCGCTCTGCTTGCTCAATTTGCAACTTCACTTGGTCTTCTTCTTCCTTGAGGCTGTTGATGCGCTCCAGCAGTTCTTTTTCTGCTTGCCAGCGGGCTTGCATGGCCTGTTGTCGCGGCTGCAGTTGGGCAATTTCCGCTTCGATGCGCTGCAGGCGATCGCGGGTGGCCTGTAGTGGCGCTTGGCTGAGGGGCAGGCTCTCCTCCTGTTTGAGGGACAGTCTTTCCATTTCCAGTTGCCGCAGGCGCCGCTCAAGGGCTTCCAGTTCAGCGGGCTTGGTGGTGATTTCCATTTTTAGCTTGGCGGCTGCCTCATCCACGAGGTCAATGGCCTTATCGGGGAGGTAGCGATCGCTAATATACCGATCCGAAAGCATGGCCGCGGCCACCAATGCCGAATCGGTAATTTTAACGTTGTGGTGAATTTCGTAGCGATCCTTGAGGCCGCGCAAAATTGAGATCGTATCCTCAACACTGGGCTGGCCAATATACACCTGCTGAAAGCGGCGTTCTAAGGCAGCATCTTTCTCAATGTATTTGCGATATTCATCTAGGGTGGTGGCGCCAATGCAGCGCAGCTCTCCCCGCGCCAACATCGGTTTAAGTAGGTTGCTGGCATCCATCGACGAGTTTTGATTGGCACCAGCGCCAACAACTGTGTGCAGTTCATCAATAAAAAGAACAATTTGACCTTCGGAATGGGTGACTTCGTGAAGAACAGCCTTGAGGCGATCTTCAAAGTCACCGCGAAACTTGGCACCCGCCACCAGACTCCCCAGGTCGAGGGAAATCAAGCGCCGATTTTTTAGGGATTCTGGCACATCGCCGTTGATAATCCGCTGGGCAAGACCTTCAGCAATGGCGGTTTTACCAACACCCGGTTCGCCAATGAGAACGGGATTATTTTTCGTGCGGCGGGAGAGAACTTGAATAACGCGGCGAATTTCTTCATCGCGGCCAATGACGGGATCCAGTTTGCCTTGGCGGGCAGCTTCGGTGAGATCACGACCGTACTTTTCAAGGGCAGCGTATTTATTTTCGGGGTTTTGATCTAAAACTTTTTGGGCACCGCGAATGGCTTTGACGGTGGCAGCCAACTGCTCGCGATCGCAATTTAGGGCCCGGAAAAGACGTTGACCAATGCGGCGATCGCCCACAAAAGCCAGTAAAAGATGCTCAATGGAAATGAATTGATCCTCTTCCTCTTGGCGGAGGCGATTGGCCTCATCAAGGAGCGCATCCAAACTGCGACCACAGTAGAGTTCGCTGCCTGCGGGAACGCGCGGCTGTTGCTTAGCAAAATCCATCAGCCGCTTGAGCACCCATTCGGTGTCAATATCCGCCCGCTCAAGAATCAGTTGACCCAGTCCCTCTTCCCGCAGTAGGGCAATCATGACGTGCTCTGTTTCCAGGTATTGGCTGCGATATTCCCGTGCCACATCCTGGGACTGAACAATGGCTTCCCATGCCTTATCAGTAAACTTTGTTGGATCCGTTGGTTGCATAGTGATAATTGCGGGCAAAACCCCACCGACTGTGAATGCATTATGCCATCATCTCCAGTGTAATCAACAGGCCACCACCCCACCCACAGGATGATTTACAGAGGTGGCAAATAGAGAAACGCCCGCAGGAGATTAGCCAGTTTTTTCTTGCTGCTATAGTCACCGCTGTAGTACGGTTGCAGGGGGACTGTGTCGCCAGAGGTCATCTGGACCACGACGCGATAGAGGCGATCGCCGTCAGAATCCTTATGGATATCAATGGCAATGTCCCTAATTTCGCGCAAGAGCAATTCCTTGTGAGTTCGGCAGAAAAATTTGCATGGAGAATTGTCAAGGTACCACTGCCCCGATCTCAATCCAGCGTTAAAACACCGGTGCAGGAAATTAGACTCATCCCTACAAACCCTACAAAAAAGAACACCCCTGCCATGATCCCTACTATCTAGCGATCGTCCGCACGCGCTGAAAGTTCGGTTTGATTGGGATCCCCTAAGAATTGGTTAATTTGCTGTACTATGGCGGCGCGATCGCTCGGCTGTGAGATAGCACTACCCAATACGGTTGACTTGCCCGCCACATCAAGAACAATCAAGAACAATGCGGTATATGCGATCGCTCTCACTGTCAATATCCTCCTCCAACTTTGCCTGTCGTAGGAGGGGAAGCGGAATATTCACTCGCTCTTAGATTACAAAATACGTTGTTGTGACACTACATCCATAGGGCAGGGTTTGGCGTTGACGGTGAATTTGTCCAACTGGGAAGAGGCTCAATGTTAGCATAGATACAAGACAAAAAATCCCGCCTATAAACCAATTCCCCAAAGATCTCTGCCGCAAGCGCAGGGAATTGTCCGTTTGCGCCAGTATTTTCACGGCTAATCCTCCTGAGAATGTAAAAATAATCCCACGCTTGTGGCTAACTGCTGAAAATTGGGTTCAATTCGTTGTCCTAAATACTCTTCAACTACCCGAGCAATCATACTTGCTAAAAAGAAGGGGACACCGGTAATGCGTTTTGGATCAATCCTGAGATGGCCACGGCTCGTGATGATCGTTGAGTAACCATTGGCAATAAATTGATTTTCCCCCTGACAGTCAACGGCCTCCGTAAAGGCATGGGGGACAATGCGCCAGCGGGTGAGATAGTGGCGATTGTCCCAATAGCTATAGTCCGTCCATGAGAGCATTGCTTCACTCAAGAATGCCCGTGCCGCCGCTGGAATGTCACCGCCACCATGCCAAACCAAAACCATTTCTAGGCCTTGGGGCTGTTCGTGGCGCGCCTGTACTTCAATTGCTCGCACATTGGGCATCCAGTTCACCAGTTCTGGCAGGCGATCGCGATAGGTGCGATAGACAGCGTCACGGGGAAAGGGTAGCTCTACTTGGGAAGAAATTTCCATGACCTTATCCCCACTGTGGAGACTGCCGCGCAATCACAACCACGTAATCCCCCACCTGCAACTCATAGTTCATCGGTGGATTAATATACGTTTGGCGACGCCCCTCAATGCGACGTTCCACAGCTATCAGGAGAGCATCGTCCTGCTCCTTAAGGTGTCGTTGCGCATACCAAAAGGTTTTGCCTGCCAGCGTTGACGGCAAAGGCAGCCGATAAAATTGGTTCCCCACCTGTACCGTCAGCAGCTCCGCAAAGACGTCCATCGCCCCTTGATTGCGCACTGCATTGCCAATGAGGTGACCTGCCATTTCATCAGCTACAACCACATCCTCCACCCCTGCCGCTTGAAGTTGGACATTGTTATTGCGATCCAAAAGCTGAGCACAGGTGTAGATCGTTGGATTGAGCTTTTCCATGGTCAGCGCAGCAAGAACAGTGCGGGCATCGCGGTCTTGATCACTGCGGGGCTGGCTGGTATCCGCCAAGAGAATGGCACGGGAGGCATGGTAAATCTGCACCTTCTCTAAAACGTCAATGCGGGTATAGTCTCCCGAATAGAAGTAGAGGCGATTTTGATCCGCTGTCCGCAATTCATTCACAGGCAGCTGTGCCAGTTCAGCAATAACGACAATCGGCGCATAGCGGGTTTGGGGATCGGTTTGTAACTCCTCCAGCACAAGGGGGGCACTGCGATTCCAGCCACAAAGAATAATGTGGTTGCGCAACTCATCCAAGTCAAGGTTCTTAATGCTCATGACCGACTGCAACCGCTGCACCATGAAGGCAGACACCACCCCTGTAAACACGGCAAACAAGGTCAGCCCCGACAAAACCACGACTAGGGTAACGATCCGCCCGGCATGGGTTTGAGGATAGGCACCAATGGGTTCGGCAGACACTAAAGAAAAGAAGCTGTACCACAGGGCATCCCCAAGGGTCTTGATGTTTGGGTTTGAGGTTCCTTCGATAATATAAAAAGCCAGGCCCCCAAAGAGCATGATCAACACAATGATTAACAGTGCTGAAATTTGGGCACTGTAGAGACCAGAAATCTGGGGGGCAATGTAGTGGAAGTTGCGGTTCATCAGAATTGAGGCACGGGGCAGACGCAGCAGTGGCAGCAAACGAAACAGTGTCCACTGGGGCGGCGTGGGGAGAATCGCAACTAGATCAAGCCAGTAGTGGCGGAAAAATCGTTGCTTTTTGCGGGCGATCGCAAATCGTAGGAATAACTCAACAACAAAGCACAGCCGCAGGGGTAAATCCGACAGCATCACAAAAAAATTAGGGTACCCGGGCTGTATCCAGAAGAGATCAATAACCACCAAAAGTACCCATATTAAAATCAAAACCAGCAGACTAATTTCTACCTGTGGAGAGTGCAAAAATAGATCAAGCTGCTGTCTCAGCCGGCTTTGTCCCATAGGTGCAGCAAAAAGAGAGCATTAAATTTGAATTGGCGCGATCGCCGGCTACTAATGAGCGAATAGTGAACCTAAGTGGGAATCAGTTCTCCTGGACGCAGTTTTGCCCACCGTCCCTGTTCTTCGACGAAACTCGCACAACTGACCACATCCCACTCCAATTGAATTTCTTCCCCTTGGGTGCGGATATTGACATTGATTGTTGGCTCAATCGGGTCAAAGTCTGGCGTCAGGGTCAAATGGGGCTGCTGGTGCTGCGCTTCAACCGCATGATAAGTGGTGCAGCGATCCACCAGGGCGCAGTTAACACAAATACACATGGCGAATTCTCCCAATGCCACATGTTCCTACTGTAGCGCATCCCCTAGGGTCGCCAAGGAAACTGCCGAAAGTTGGGGGGGCGTTTTTCCAAAAAGGCGGTCTTGCCCTCGGCACTCTCTTGGGTGAGGTAGTACAGCAGCGTTGCGTTCCCCGCTAACTCCTGGAGGCCGGCCTGGCCATCACAATCAGCATTAAAGGCCGCCTTGAGGCAGCGAATGGCCAAGGGACTTTTACTGAGGATTTCCTGTGCCCAGCGGATTCCCTCTGCCTCTAGCTCCTCAACAGGGACAACGGCATTCACCAAGCCCATCGCCAGCGCCTCCTGAGCGGTGTATTGCCGACAGAGAAACCAAATTTCCCGCGCTTTTTTCTGACCCACAATGCGGGCTAGGTAACTAGCTCCAAAACCACCATCAAAGCTCCCCACCTTTGGCCCCGTTTGGCCAAAAATGGCATTGTCCGCCGCAATGGTGAGGTCACAGACCAGGTGGAGCACATGGCCACCACCAATGGCATAGCCGGCCACAAGGGCAATCACGACCTTGGGTAGGGAGCGAATTTGCCGTTGCAGATCCAGCACATTCAGCCGCGCCACCCCCTGCTCGTCGAGGTAACCTGCCTCAGCGCGAATGCTTTGGTCACCACCTGCACAAAACGCATACTTACCATCCGTGTGGGGGCCTGCCCCCGTGAGCAAGACAACCCCAATGGTGGGATCATTGCGAGCATCCTCAAAGGCCTGACTCATTTCAACAATGGTTTGAGGGCGAAAGGCATTGCGCTTGTGGGGGCGATTAATCGTAATTTTGGCAATGCCCGTCGTTTTGTGGTAAAGGATGTCAGTGTAGTTGTGAACCTGCTGCCAGTGGACGCTGTCCATAAAGTATCATCGCCGAGGTGAACCCCCATTGTACCCTGAGGATTCCCAGGTTGAGAGGGGAATAACATCGCCTAAACAACTGATCTGTTCTACCTGTGGAAGTCCCCAAAAGCAAGCTCACCGACGGCAGCCTGCCAGAAAACGCCTGAGGGTCTCTCGCCATGAATTCTTGATAGCACTCCTGCGATACGAAGGCGCGGGAGGCCACCAATGGGTTGTCCCCCAATCCTCAGGTATCATAAAACTCTAGGCACATGGGCATAGCAGGATCATGAGCAGTGATTTTCTCGCAGGACTCAATCCCTCACAGCGGCAGGCGGTGGAGCACTACTCGGGTCCCCTGTTGGTGGTGGCAGGAGCCGGTTCTGGGAAAACGCGCACGCTCACCTATCGAATTACCCATTTGATTCGCCATCGTCAGGTAGCACCAGAGAATATCTTGGCGGTGACGTTTACCAATAAGGCCGCCCGCGAAATGAAAGAGCGGATTGAAGCCCTTTTTAGCCAAGAGATGGCCAAGGAGCTCTACGGCAGAGACTGGCTGGATCTGTCCCCTGCAGAACAGCAGCGGGTGCGATCGCGCGTCTATCACACCTACACCAAGCCCCTATGGATTGGCACCTTCCACAGCCTATGTGCTCGACTTCTGCGCTTGGAAATTGAGGCCTATCAACATCCCCAAGGGTATCGCTGGACGCGGCATTTTACAATTTTTGATGAGTCAGATGTACAAACCCTAATCAAGGGAATTATTACGGGTGAACTCAATCTCGATGAGCGCAGGCATGATCCGCGCGCTATCCGCTACAAAATTAGCTATGCCAAAAACCGCAGACTCAGCCCAGATCAATTGGAGCAGGAACAGAGATCGCCCGCTGGTCGTGTAGCAGCAGAGGTTTATCGTCGCTATGAGGCAGCTCTTGCCAAGAATAATGCCCTTGATTTTGATGATTTAGTTTTGCGAACAGTGCATCTGCTGCAACAGCGCCCTGAGCGTCTTGACTATTGGCATCAGCAGTTCCAGCATATCCTGGTGGACGAGTACCAAGATACCAATCGCACCCAGTACGATTTCATTCGGCTGTTGGCCACCAATGGCACCCCCCCTCAACAGTTTCAGAATTGGGGCAATCGCTCAATTTTTGTGGTCGGCGATGTAGATCAATCCATCTATTCATTTCGCTGTGCCGATTTCACTATCCTGATGAATTTCCAGCAGGATTTTGGCGATCGCCTACCCGATCAGGATACCCGCACAATGATCAAGTTGGAAGAAAACTATCGCTCCGTTGCCAACATTTTGCAGGCCGCCAATTATCTCATTGAGCACAACAGTGAACGCATTGATAAAGTGCTACGTCCCACCAAGGATGCCGGTCCCCCCATTCACTGTGAATGTTGCGACACCGAAACCGATGAAGCCTATTTCATTGCCCAACAGATTAAAGCCTTGGGCAGTCAATCCCTCGAACCCCAATGGGGACGGTTTGCGATTCTCTACCGTACCAATGCCCAATCTCGCCCCTTTGAGGAGGCTTTAGTTCGCGCAAATATTCCCTACACCGTGGTTGGTGGTCTCAAGTTCTATGAGCGCAAAGAAGTCAAGGATATTCTCGCCTACCTGCGGCTGCTGCAAAATCCTCAAGACACCGTGAATCTGCGGCGAATTATCAATGTGCCGCGCCGCGGTATTGGCAAAACCACGCTAGAGCGCCTCAGCGATGCTGCCCAAACCCTTGGCATTTCCCTGTGGGACTTAATTGCTGATACCGAATCCATGACACCGTTGGCTGGGCGAGCCAGCCGGGCACTGCAGCAGTTTGTGACCCTCATGACCCGCCTGCGATCGCTAGTAGACGATATTGAACTCCCTGAACTGGTGAAAACCGTGATTGAAGAGACAGGCTACCGCCGCGAACTCGAAAACGCAGGCACCGACGAAAGCTTAGAGCGACTGCAAAACCTGATGGAATTGGTCAACGCTGCCCAGCAATTTAGCGAGGAGAATGAGGGGGCCAGCCTCAGCGATTTCCTCAACAGTTCTGCCCTTGCCTCAGATTTGGATACATTGCAAGAGGGAGAGGGGGGCGTCTCCCTAATGACCTTACATGCTGCCAAGGGGCTAGAATTTCCCGTGGTCTTTTTGGTGGGGATGGAGCAGGGACTGTTTCCCAACTTCCGCAGTCTCAACGATCCCATGGCCCTAGAAGAGGAACGCCGCCTCTGCTATGTGGGCATTACCCGTGCCCAGGAGCGCCTCTTTCTGACCTTTGCCCAAAGCCGTCGTCTTTACAATGGCAGGGAAGACACGATACCGTCGCAATTTCTGACGGAGCTACCCCCAGAACTGCTCACGGGCAATGTTCAACGCCGCCCCCCAAGGGCCACTGTCATGAAGGTATCCCCCTCGCGGTTAAGCAAGGCTGCTGCCTCGCCTTGGCGGGTGGGCGATCGCATTGTCCATCCCGTCTATGGCGAAGGGGAAATTACCCATGTCTTCAATGTGGGGGCGAAACTCTCTTTGGTGGTTCGCTTTCCGCGACGCGGGCAAAGGGTCGTTGATCCCCGGCTGACGCCCCTTGAGCGGTTGTAAATCGAGAACCCATCTAGGATATTCAGGCTTATTGCATTAAGTCTGGTTGTAGGATCCGGTTGTTTGGCTAAAACTTACACTTTTTGAGCGTCATGATCAGCATGAATAGACAGGAACTGCCAACCGTATGATTATAGCAACACTTTTTACCCTCAGCGCTGCGATGCTCAGCCCTGCGATCGCCCCCCAACTACCCGCAATAGTTGCGCAGCAAATCCAACCCACAGGAATCACCTTCTACGCCGATAGAGGGGAGGGACTATTTCGCATCAGTGGCCGTCCGAGGCAAAAAGTAACGTTTATGAGTATTGTCATTGATTCGCAAAAGGTGGCGGATATCAATATGCAACTTGCGGATGGCCACTCTATTGGCTTCTCTGGCAATCTCATTCAGCAGGATGCCTACAATCTGCGGATTCGCTTAACCAGTTCGGGTATGGCTGATGCCCATGGCACCCTCAAGATCCGTTACGGCCCTCAGCAATCCATTCTCAACTTGGTGGGTCATGGTCAATTAGATGGTCAGCCCTTTGTGCTCACATTTAGACGCAAGTGAGTTGACAGAACTTCACCAAAGCAAGAATAATAAGAGATCGCCTACGAAAAA